>DASTKD010000583.1:0-17165 GCA_035716135.1 Ktedonobacteraceae bacterium | reverse complement strand
CGTGTTATTGAGCCAGTCGTTGCCCAGTTCCTCTTTCATTAAGATTAGCCAGTCGAGCGATTGTTTGGCGGTACGAATGCCCCCGGCAGGCTTGAAGCCCACTTTATAGCCGGTACGCTCAAAATATTCGCGGATAGCGCGCGTCATCACCACTCCAACGGGCAGGGTGGCATTGACAGGTTCCTTGCCGGTAGAGGTTTTGATGAAATCGGCTCCGGCCATCATGCATACCAGGCTCGCCATATCTACGTTGCGCAGCGTTGCCAGTTCGTGGGTCGCCAGGATGGTCTTCATATGCGCCTCCCCGCAGGCAGCGCGAAAGGCACGCACCTCATCATACAGCGCCTGCCAGTTGCCCGTCAGCACATGCGCGCGCGAAATAACGATGTCAATTTCTGCCGCGCCTGCTTTGACCGATGCTTCAATTTCCTGCAACTTCTGCTCAAAAGGGTTCTGACCCGCCGGAAAGCCCGTCGATACTGCCGCTACCGGTATGCCCGACCCGCGCAGCGCCTCGACCGCCACAGGCACAAGGTTATGATAGACGCAGACCGCTCCTACTTGCAGGTTCATCCCTCCAACGCCCATCGCGTCCAGCAATTCCTGCCGCACGGGACGACGCGCCTTGGCGCACAGGCGCAGCACATTGCCCGGCGTATCATCGCCCATCAAGGTTGTGAGATCGAGGCAGGTAATCGCCCGCAGCAGCCACGCCGCCTGCCACTCTTTCTTGACGGTGCGCCGTGTCGGAATGGTGGCCGCCCTCCGCTCAACCGCGCTGCGATTGACCCGCGCCTGCCTCACCCAGTCCATATCAAGCGGCATCCCCGGATTGCGCGCGAGATGTTCGCGCGCCGCGATAGTTGGAATCGGGGTTATTTCTTCTGGTTCGATGCGTTTTCTGGTGGTGGTCATAGGTCTTGTTCCTCTGGAATAATGGAAGCAATGCTATACTCAATGTCATACGTGTATCTTGACCTATCGGTGAGAGGGTTGTCAAGCATACTCTGATCTTGCTCAATCCAGTAAAGACTATAGCATTCGTGCCAGGAAGCGTCAACGATAAGACATCTTGCCTACTTCTTTGACTTCCCTTGCCTGTTTCCTATAAACTCAACCTGTCGATGAAATTAAATGCATAATGAGGGGCGAACATGTCTCAGCAGCTAGATCATATCGGGCAGCGCCTGGGGAATTATCAACTGGTGAAACTGCTGGGGCAGGGCGGGTTCGCCGAGGTCTATCTTGGCGAGCATCTGCACCTGAAGACACAGGCCGCCGTAAAGCTGCTGCATACACGCCTGTCTCATGACGACATTGAGGGGTTCCGGCGCGAGGCCCAGGTTATCGCGCGGCTCATCCACCCGCATATCGTGCGCGTGCTGGATTTCGGAGTCGAAGGAAACGCGCCATACCTGGTGATGGACTTCGCGCCTTATGGCACATTGCGCAATCGTCATGCTAAAGGCGCGCGCGTGCCGCTCTACTACGTCACAGCGTATGTCAGGCAGATCGCGGAAGCCCTTTACTATGCGCACTCGCAGCACCTCATCCACCGCGACATCAAGCCAGAAAATATGCTGGTGGGACGCAACAATGAGATATTATTAAGCGATTTTGGCATCGCGCTGGCCTCGCAGAGCAGTTCCTACCAGAGTACCCAGGATGTCGCGGGTACCATCGCCTACATGGCCCCCGAACAGATACAGGCGCATCCACGTCCCGCCAGCGATCAGTATGCGCTGGGCATTGTAGTATACGAATGGCTCAGCGGCAATCGCCCCTTTCAGGGAACCTACACCGAAATCGCCGTCAAGCATACTATGGTGCCACCTCCGCCCCTGCGCGGGCAGATACCAGAAATACCACAGGCCGTCGAAGATGTAGTGATGCGAGCATTACAAAAAGACCCGCGCCAGCGCTTCGAGGATGTACACGTCTTCGCAATAGCGCTTGAGCAAGCCAGCTTTAATCCTAATTACCGGGTCGCGCCTGCTAATGCCTCTAACTGGCCGCTAACCCCCTCACAACCACAAAACCAATCGCCCCAGGGGAACGGACAACCATTCCAGCCATACAGCCAGTACAATACGCAGATGATAAGCCCGCCAAACGCTATGCCTTCAATGGTGTCAGGAGCGCAACCGCCATCAGCCTATTCGGGCGTCATGCCGTCGGGACAGCCGCAAACGCCACGCGGCATCTCCCGCCGCGCCGTCACAGCCGGGCTGCTTGTAGCAACGGCAGCAGCAGGCGGGGGCGCGTGGTTTGCGCTCACGCATGGGCTATTTTCCCCAACGTCATCTCGCTCCCAGAATCCTGGCATCACGATGTATACCGGCGGGAATAACCCATCGTTCTCTACACCTACGACCGAGCAAGCGCTTGTCACGTATAGCGGGCATACCAATTATGTCTGGTCGGTGGCCTGGTCGCCTGACGGCAAGTACATCGTTTCAGGCGCGCAGGACGGCACCGCGCAGGTCTGGGAGGCCAGCACGGGCAAAAAGCTGCTCTCCACGCGCAGCCATATTGACCCCTCCCAACCGGACGATTGGGCCAACAGCGTCGCATGGTCTCCCAACAGCAAGCAGATTCTCACAGGTTTTAAGGACGGCACAGCCGAAGTATTGGACATCGTGAGCCGCCAGAAAGTGGCCGTTTATATAAACGACGCGCCGTGGAGCGTAGAGGCGGTAGCCTGGTCTTCCAACGGCCAATATGTGGCGACGGGCAATTTTGATAACCTCGTCATGATCTTTAACGTTGCGAATGGCAAACTGCTCTATACGTATACCGGCCACAACGATGGTATCATTTCCATTGCCTGGTCGCATGATAGCAAACGCATCGCAACTGGCTCGTCCGATGGTACAGCCCAGGTCTGGCGCGCCAGCGACGGGCATACTTTGCTCAAGTATCCCCTGCATAATAGCGATGTGCGGTCGGTATCGTGGTCGCCCGACGATGCCTTCATCGTTTCCGGCGGCTGGGACGGAACGGCTCAGGTGTGGGACTCCGTGACAGGCAATACGCAGGTCAAATATAGCAACCTGGTTGGCGGAGAAGTGAATGCCGTCGCCTGGTCGCATCACAGCAACATGATTGCCGCCGGTGGGAACGATATTTATACGCACATCTTTGATGGCAAGACGGGCAATTTCATACGCAAGGTTCCTAGCGCGCAGACTTTTGGCATCTCGTGGTCGCCCGATGATTCACGCTTCGTCACCGCCGGGTTTAATATGAAGGCCCAGGTTTGGAGCGCAAAGTAGCGAACTGGTTAAACACCTGCATCAACGAATAATAGGCAGGTTTGGGATGATAGCTGGCATCAAAAATCAGGGGATAATCGGGGTGTCCTGTGTAGGCAGGAATCCAGGAGTGCGCGTCGGTAAAGCCCCACATCACGAAGGCGGTGCAGCGTGTTACGGACAGGCAGGTTTGTAGCATTTCGCCGTAGAGTTGCGCTTCCGCCGTCATTTTTGCCTGCATGGGGCGAGCATCATCCTGCGTCTTCACATCCATTTCGGTAATCTGCACTTCCAGGCCGAGCGCGGTTAAGCGCTGCATGTTTGCCAGCACATCCTGTGGATTGGGATAGCTGTCGAGGCTGATATGCATTTGCAAACCGACGCCATCAAGCGGCACCCCGCGCGCTAGCAGCCCTTTCACCAGCGCGTAAATGGCATCGGATTTGCGCCCCAACCCTTCGCCGCCATAATCGTTGTAGAAGAGACGCGCCTGTGGATTGGCTTCATGCGCCCATTGAAAGGCCATGTCGATATAGTCCGGCCCGATGCCACGCAGCCAGATCGAGTCGCGCAGGGTGCCATCATCACCTACTGCCTCGTTCACCACGTCCCAGATGTTGACCTGCCCGCTATACCTCGTCACTTCCGTCATGATGTGATCGCGTAAAATGGTAATAAGTTCATCGCGGGTAAAGTTGCCATTCGTGAGCCACGCTGGTAAATCGGTATACCATACCAGGTTATGCCCGCGCGCCTGCATTTGATGCGCCTGCGCGAAAGCCACAATCGAATCGGCTTTGGCGAAAGTATAGACATCGCGCTGCGGCTCCGTCTCGCTAAATTTCATCGAGACTTCGGGCGTCACCATATTGAACTCATGAGCCAGCGTCGCACTGTAGACCGGTTCATCGCTCAACGCCTTCACATTTACCGTTGAGCCAATATAAAAATGACGCGCCTGTGCCAACGAGCGCAACGTGGGCGCAACAAGCTGTGGAGTCGCTTGCGCGGTAGCAGTTCGCGTTGGTTTTGCAATTTGGCTTTGCGTACCTGCGGACGAGCAAGCGGCAGTAATACACACAACAAGCACGCAAAGCAGCTTTATGGAACGCTGTAATAGTTTATGGTTGACCCTTACCACTTAGCAGACCCCCTTATTTTAACGACCAGGACCGATCATCGACTGTCACCCTGAGCAAAGCGAAGGGTCTCGCTCGCCGGAACGAGAGATGCTTCGCTTCGCTCAGCATGACAGGATTGGTTGTAGGTGGTAGTGCGAATTATATCAGGTACTTTCCTTTTCACCAACCAGGCTGACAACGGTTTCAGGTTGTTCATCACTGGATGCACTCCCGGTATCCTCATCCTCCGGTCGATCTTCTTTTCCAGAGCGGCGGCGCTTGCGCGGATTCCAGAAGAAGCCTGCGAACAGCCCCACAATCATAGCTACAAGACCAATTCCCGAAAGCACAGCGCCGATACGCACGGATGACGGCGCGTAGGTATAACTCACGGTATGTGATCCAGGGCCAACCTTGATGGCGGGCATCGTTGAGGCGAAAAGCGAGGTTGACACGGGATGGCCGTCTAACTCGACATTCCAACCAGGGAACTGTGGCATAGCAATGACAAGATAGCCGGTAGCGCTGGCTGAAAAGGAGAACGTCTGCTGTTCTGTCGTCAGGCTGAGCGTACGCACAGTATCGCTCATGCGCTGCACATGGTTAAGTGCCGGCACATTACCATCCGGCCCAGGCATAACGAGAAAGGCGGGACCAGCATTGGCGGTGTTTCTGTAGATAAACGTGTCGTCCTGTTTGCCTGCCAGCACGAGAAGCGGGTCGGTCATGGGCCTCCGCGATAGCACAACGCTGATGTTCATGTATCCGAGCAGCACAGCATGAGGCTGGATCACAGGTACATCGAAGGCTGGCACTGTAAGCTGGTAGCCAGTAGCGGTATAACCGCCCGCGATCTGCATATAGGAAACATAGGACTGGATCAGGAGAGGATTCCAGCCATCGGCGAGCGGCACCTGTAAGTCTACTGCATTCACCTGATGCAGGTTTCTCTGTACGGCATAGATGCGCCCGTTGCCGGCCATCTGCGCGGCGGTGCGAGCAAGGGCGGAAGGTGTGGTAGCCACCGTCACATTACCGACTTGCGCGTATCCCTTATCCGTATTCACGAGCGAGATCGCCACAATAAGCACGATCAGCAAACCGGTGGCAACTACGCCACGCGACCAAATGCGCCGCATACCGCGCAACAGCGAGTCAGCGCCCAGCCCGCCAAGCAGGGCGAATAGGACGAGCGCGACGAACCAGATGCGGGCCAGCCCACGGAAGAGATCGTAGTCGGGCAGAACCTTCGCCACAAGGTGGTAAAGCGGCGATTCATTGCCCATCGTCAGCCCGGCCACGAGCGCGATGCCGAGTACAATGGGCCACGCCTTGCGCAGGCGCGTTACTATGGCAATCAGCGCCAGACCCAGGACGACCAGCCCCGGTGTAAGCATACCCTCCCAGGGTAGTTGGGGTGCCGGATTCGGGTCAACCAGTTCGTGGATGAAGTGCCGTAACGGATAGCCATCCATAGAACTCACCGAAAGCTGGCGAGTTGAGCGAGCGGTAAACTCCATTAACGGCAGCAAATAGACCGATGCCAGCAGGACACCGATCGCACCGGCCACCGCTAAGCCCGCCAGCGACATCAGAAAAGCCCTGCGGCCCTCCTGCCGCCAGCGTAAGACGAGGAGCCAGGCTGCCAGCCCGGCGACCATCATCAGCCCGTAATAGATCATTTGCGGATGCCCGGCCAGCACTGCCATCGCCAGGCAGAAGCCAAATACCGCGCTCCAGCGACGTGGATTGCGCACCGTCGCCCAACAGGCCAGTGCCAGCCAGGGGAACCAGGCAACCGTCTGGAGAATGGTCACATGTCCAGCGCCGAGATGGCTGAGCAAGCGGGGAGTCGCCATGAAAGCTACAGCAGCCGTAAGGGCGGCCAGGCGCGACAATCCGAAGGCGCGACGCGCCAGCAGCAGCATCCCCAGCCCCGCAAAGATCAGATGTCCTGTAATCAGCACAAGATAATAATTGCGCAAGGAGAAAAAGTGAACCAGGTGCGTTGGTGGGTAAAAGAGCGCGGCCAGAGGATCGGCAGCCAGTGGCTGACCACCACCGAAGTACGGATTCCAGAGCGGCAACCCATGCCCCTGCGCGAAAGTGCGCTGGATCAAGAGAGCGGTGGGCAAGTGGTTCATCAGCAGATCGCTATCTGACCACAAAGCCGTCCAGGTACCCGGCAACTCGTTCGGTTGAAAGGGCGCGGGCCACAGGAGCGCGATTGCCACAACGAAAAGCACAGCCAGTTGGCCTACGGTGGGCAAAGCGGGTAGCAGATACGTTCGCCAGAGCCGGTGCAGCCTGTTCTGCCATTCGTTCATTTTCGCACCTCTCTGGCAAAAAGGCATTGAAGCGCTCTTAAACTCGTTTCTAACATCCTTAGTTGCCTCTCAAAATAATACATAGAAGACATCGTTTACTATCCTCAATTTAAGACACATCATCTTCTACTACCTCATTGTAGTAGAGACGCTTCACCGGACAAACGATCATACACACATAGGACATTTTGGTAGTGTCACAAGGGAATGCGCGTCATGCCGCGAAATGCTGTCGCAACAATAGTTTCCGCACTCTGGTCGTTACCTGCCTCACGGGAACCCGCAGGGCGAAGAGGGGCAGCAGCCATACCCAGAGGCCGCGCGTATATGACAGCTCGAACGAGGGATGGCCGGGCAGAGTCGCGTTGAGCATGGCCCAGGTGAAAAAACAGTAGAGAGTGAGGCTGCTAAAAAGCAGCAGGCGCGTCACCAGGGGCAGCTTGAAGAAGCCGAATACCCACGCCTCAGGATGCAGCGCCTCCAGGATGGCGAAGAGACCGAAGAAGGTGACGAGATACCAGGGCCAGAACCAGGGCGAGCCGATAAAACAGTAAAGCAGCCAGCTTAAAGCCATCCAGCCAATCAGTTTAGGCAACGTATCAACGCGCCCCCGGCGAAGCGCGAAGCAGCACATTCCCAGGTAGATCAACGCGAAGAGCGCCATACTACCTGTATGCGTCAGGTGTTCAGAAGGCGAGACAGCTCCGTGCGGCAGCTTCAACGGATTGAAAAATGTTAATGCATCGTACAAACGATTGGTGAACTCCGGCAAGCTGTTGATATTACGCAGTGTGGCAGGATTGAAGCGGAACAAGGCAAGAATTTGACCATGAGTCCAGAAAGGGGCATAGAGCAGGGCGATAGTACCTGCGTAGATCGCGGCCAGGGCCAGGACGCGCCAGAAATGCCAGGTGCGCACTTTCCAGAGATAGACGAGGAGGGCAGGGACAAGTAGCACGACATTTATCTTAATGGCAGTAGCACACGCAAACAGCAGAATCGCCAGCAGATATACTTCAAATGTGGGCCGCGAGTAGCGCGCCAGTACCCAGATAGCCAGCAGGATGAAGAAAAGCAGCGTTGCGTCAACGTGGGCATTGACACAAGCTTCAAAGAGCAACAGGGGATTCCAGGCGAAGGCCAGTGTCGCGCGAATACGCTGGCGTTCTGAGATAGAACCGCTGCGGCGCTGGAGATAGCCACTGATCGACCAGATCAGATAGGTCGAACCGAGATGCATTGCCAGCCCCAGTAAACGCAGGGTTATCAACATACGCAAAATACCACTGGAGCCAGAGCGGTCATTTATCCATTGCAAGAAGCTGGTAATGATGGCCCAGACCGGACCATAAGCCGAGGGCTGATTGACCCAGTAGATATAGGGAATCACCTGGTCGTTGAGGATGGATGCCGGCCAACCAGTCAGGGGATTATGATGGTAGATGACGCCAATACGAGCGTAAGCAATATAGGAAAACACATCCGAGGATGTGACGACAGGGATAAAGATACAGATCAGCCCCAGAAGAAAAGTGGAGATCAGAAGAAAGTTAAGGCGAACCATGCGTGGCAGGAAATAGATCGCCAGCAAAAAGAGCAGAACGAGATTGACCAACAGGCAGAACATGAGAGCCGTCTCGCGCCAACTGGTCGTAAAAGTGCTGTGCCAGGGTCTTATCAATCCTGGCTGGATCATACTGATCGCCTGTCCGGGAAGGAGGAAATGCGTAAGTTGCAGAAAAATAGCATGTCCATGCGAAAGCAACGCATCATCCGACCCGATGCCCTGCAAAGGCAGGATGGCCGCGAGTAAGATCAAGGATACACCGATCATCACCACAAATAAAGGCGGCAGGAAATATGTCAAAGAAAGCAAATGCGTCCGCTTACGCACAAACGATAAAGGCTGAGTCATATCTATAAGAATCCTTCATGGACGAAGTAGATGCAACTCTACTATTGTCCCCACAATATTTTTTAGGTATTATTACTGAGTTTTAGTCCTCAGTTCCCCCATAGACTTAACGAATCATCTCTCAAAAAAGTTCTCAGGATAGCCCATTGGATTTATTTTTGCTATGCTGTCGTCCCAGAATCCATACATTCTTCCTATATCCATTGCTCAACAAGTAAAGCCATGCTACGATGCGCGATGGTTGCCGATAAAATATGGTAAGGACGCGATGTGGAAACATAAGCGTAGAAAGGGAAACCATCATGGCATTTAGCCCCGATCAGGAAAAGGCAGCATTAGAGCAGAGCAACGCTTCAGCTCAAACCGGCACGGCAAAACAGGATAGCTCAACTTCTTCATTGAACGCCGCGCTTTCTGGACTTCCTCAACACTATTTCAAAGCATTGCTCAGGCCATCGGTTAGCGCATTTGTCCAGGAGAAAGGTCAGGCAAGTTGGAGCCTCGTATGGATTCAATTGCTGGTATGGGCCGTACTGGATGCCGCGCTTGGAGTTCTGGTCAATCTCATCTCTCCTCCGTCTTCAGGCACGTCATTCCAGCGATTTTTCGCGCTGGCTACTTCTTATGGGCTGGTGGTTGTCGTGCCGGCGCTTTTCTTTCTCCTCATGGGTATCGTCTATTTCCTTTCAAGGTACCTGGGCGGGCAGGGAACCTTCCTGGAACAGTGTAATGCCTCGCTCTACATTCAGGCCCCGCTCGGCATCGCAAGCAAGCTACTGGCGCTGATTCCTGGCATCGGCAGAATCCTCAACACCGTTTTGAGCCTGTACGGAATCGTCATCCAGGTTTTCGCCATCATGGCCGTGCATCGCCTGGGCAAAGGGAAGGCCATAGCCAGCATACTCATTCCACTGGGAACACTTAGCGTGATCGCGGGTGCCTACTTTCTTTTGATGAAAAAGTAAGCTTTCACGTTGGGGCTGGTTCGCCCTCTTCCTCCAGGCGGAACATGCCACGATCTTCCTGGAAAGCATAGAGTTCGGCGTAACGGCCCCAGTTGATGGCCGTATCGAGCTGCGCCTGCGCCTCTTCCTTGCCAAAATGCGCTTCCAGGAATTGCAGGAAGTGTTCTTCTGGCAAGACGTGGCGCGGGGCTGCTTGCAGCGCCTGCACAATTTTACGCACCAGGCTGACATGTTCCAACACTTGAGCGCGGAAAAGCTGCTTCTCTTCAAGCACACCTGCTTCGGCAAAACGTTTTCCCTCTTCGGTCAGGACAAAGTCGCCCTCCTCCACATCCGCCAGGCTTAGCAGGTCGGTTGCCTCTACCAGAGGGAGTAAATCGTCTATTTCTAGCTGGAGGTGCCGCCCAATCTGGTACAGGTCTTCGCGTCCACCGCGCGCATGGACCAGTTCGATCAAACCGGTCACATCGCCAATAGCTACATGCGGCAGCACCTGGAACGGATGCTGCGCAGGTTGAACAAGCTGTCCCGTCTTCGCCTGTGGCGATTGCGTAGTCAGTAACTTTTCTACGTCGTCCTGCGGGCTGGTCATAATGCGGTAGATCAGGTCTACCAGGTTGGTATGTGCCTCGCCCTGGAACGAACGCTGCGCAACCGGTAGCCCCGGCAACTCGACGCGAATACGGCCTGGGTTGGCTCCCAGCACCAGAATGCGGTCAGCCATACTTACCGCTTCATCGATGTTATGCGTCACCAGCAGAATAGCGCGGGTGGGCATCGTCTGTTCGCGCCACAGGGCCAGCAGTTCTTTGCGCAAGTTGGCCGCCGTCAGCACATCCAGCGCGCTGAACGGTTCATCCATGAAGAGCAGCTCAGGCTCAACCACCAGGGCGCGCGCAAAGCCTACGCGCTGGCGCATCCCGCCCGACAACTCCTTTGGGTAAGCATCCTCGAAACCATCCAGTCCTATCAAGTCGATAGCGGCCAGCGCGCGTTTCAAACGCTGCGTAGGTGTGAGGGGCCGCGACTCGAGGCCGATTTCGACGTTTTGCAGTACCGTAAGCCAGGGAAAGAGTGCAAACGACTGGAAGACGATAGCCACATGCGGGTTTGGTCCATACTGAGGCTGATCTTTGAAATACACCTGCCCCGTTGTTGGCTGGATCAGCCCTGCCAGCATACGTAACAGGGTAGATTTCCCTGAACCCGATGGTCCCAGCAACGCCACAAATTCCCCGCTGCGTATCGATAAATGAATGCTGTCCAGCACAAGATGCGGAGAGACGCCTTTAGGAAGCTTGCCCTCCACGTCATAACTCTTGCTGCATACACGCGCTTCTAAAAGCACCTCGGCGGCAACATCACTATCGGACACTATATGTTGATTCGATTGTGTCATAGTATCTCTTCTCCTATGCCAGCGTATAGCGTCGCTCCGCAAGCCTGTAGAGCCGTTTCCATAGCAGACGATTGAGGACCACCACGAAAACAGCCATCAGAAGCGTTCCTGCCAGCAGCGTGGGATAGTTCGGGTTGGGGGTGGTAGCCGCAGCGGCGGCGATGCTTGCCCCCAGTCCGGGCGTGCTTAATGTATGGTTATTGAATTGTACATATTCCGAGACGATGCTGGCGTTCCACGCGCCACCACTGGCCGTGAGCAAACCTGTCACAAGGTAGGGAAAGATGCCGGGCAAGATCAGCGTGCGCCATTTTCGCCAGCCTGATATATGATATATAGTAGTAGCTTCGCGCAAATCGCCAGGAATCGCCATCGCCCCGGCAATGACATTAAAGAGGATATACCACTGCGTTCCCAGCAACATCAAGAGGATGGAGGCCCACGAAAGTCCTCCCGGCAGGTTGACCAGCGCCACCAGGAAAATCGGGAAGACTGCCGTAGCCGGTATGGATGCAACAACCTGCACGACGGGTTGCAGGCGGCGTGACCATTTCGGCGAAAGGCCAATTGCTACCCCGGCAGGCACCGTCCAGGCCACGCCGATGATAATAGCCGCCAGGGTGCGCAGCCAGGTGAAGATGGCCGCCAGGAACAAAGAACCCCATGTCTTGAGGCTGACCTGGATCAATAAACGCACCATAAACCAGAGGCCGATCAGAGCAAGCGCGGCACATACAATTGCCACTACCCATCCTGCGACACGACGCGGCGAAATAGTACGATCTGGTTGCCCCATGTCGGGTGGCGCAACATTGTAATCGGGCAGAGGCTGAAGACGATCCAGGATAGCGGCCAGAAATGCGCCGATGGGGCGAAATACTTTGCGGTTCACCAGCGCCACAAGCGCGGAGCGGCGCAGCGCATCAAGCACCGGCGAGCGCGGCTCATCGCCTCCACTGCTCATCTCAATCTTGAACTTGTCAGCCCAGGCTACCAGAGGTCGCCAGAAGAAGAAATCCAGCAGCACAATCAACAAGATAAGAGTGGTCAAGCCGAGCAATATCGCGCCGGTATTCCCCGTGTTGGCTGCCGCAAACAAATAGGAGCCAAGCCCCGGCAATTGAAACGAACGGCTCCCCAGCGTGAATTGTTCCGAGGCTATAAGAAAGAACCATCCGCCAGCCCAACTCATCATGCTATTCCATATAAGGCCAATCATCGAGGAAGGCAGTTCCAGCCTGATGAAACGCTGCCAGGGACGCAAACGTGAGATGGCCGCAACTTCCTGCAAGTCTTTGGGCAGCGTGCGTTCCGAGTGGTAGAAGCTGAAGGTCATATTCCATGCCTGGCTGGTAAATATCAGGATCACGCTGGAGAGTTCCAGCCCGATGTTCGAGTGTGGGAACGCCGCTACCAGCGCCAGGATAACGGCAGGCAAAAACGAGAGAATGGGGATACTCTGCAAAATGTCCAGTATGGGGATCATAACCGCTTCGGCGCGGCGATGTGTCGCGGCAATTTGTCCGTAGACCAGCGTGAAGATCAACGAGAGCAGGTAGCCCAGCAGCATACGCAGCAACGAATACCCGGCATAGAGCGGCAAAACTCCCGGCGAGAGATCGATCTTCACCGCCGGTGTGAGCGGCGCGGCCCAGCGAGTCGCCGCCGCCACAATGAACGATATGGCCGCGATCACTACAAGAAATACCAGCAGATCAATGAAACCAAAGCGGCGCGGCCTGCGCGAACGTCCCGGAGGAACCCGCTTGAGGTCAACATCTGTTGTCCCACCCTGGATTTGATCGCGCACGCGCGGGTCATCCGGTACAAATACCTGAGCCATATGCGAACTCCCTACAAGTTTATGTCTTCCCTGATAGAGTAGCATATGGCGGCTGGCTCGCGCCACTATACCCGAAGGAGCAGCATGATAAGGCGATACAAAGGGATAGTCTTCTTTGAAGATTTGCAAGGAATATCGCAAATAAAAGGACGGCACGATTCCGTTTAGAGATACGATGCCGTCCTCTCAATGTGTGCCTGGAACGAGATGAAAAGTTACTTCGCTACCGTGTAACCGGTATCGTCAAGCACCTCTTCGATCTTCGCCAGCGTCACTTTGCGCGGGTCGTAGTTGATACGCACCGTTTTGGTCGGAATATCAACCTTGACCTGACTGACGCCGTCCAGTTTGCCAACGGCTCCCTCAATAGCGTGCTGGCAATGCTCGCACGAAATGTCGGGGGCTACAAGTGTCGTCGATTCCATGATGCTTATTCTCCTTTGATACTACCTGATGAAATTTAATAACCAGAATCGGGAATATCATCCTTCGCCTCCCTCTGTCATCCTTCGCTGCGCTCAGGATCTCTCCCGCCACGCTGAGATCCTTCGCTGCGCTCAGGATGACAACCGGGTTAGAATGTAATTACCGATTTCCAGCAATCGTGTAGAGTTGGATCAATTCCTGGATGACTTCCTCCTCACGATTGCCTTTAATCCCTTCCGGGACACATGTCTGTAAGTGTCCTTCCAGGATCAGCGCTTCCAGTTTTTCTAATGCCTTGCGCACCGCGTAGGTCTGGCGCAAGATGTCTACACAATACTTATCCTCCTCTACCATCTTGCGAATGCCGGCCACATGGCCCTCGATATATGAGAGTCGTTTCAGTACATCCGGTTTGCGATCTGCTTGCATCTCGCGTCTTCCTTTCTTGTTATGCCATAGTCTACAAATTTATCGTCCAAACCGTCGTAATCGCAGCGAATTGCTGACAACGGTAACTGATGAGAGCGCCATGGCCGCCGCCGCGAAGATCGGCGCATTCTCGCGCAAGAACGGGATGAGCGGCGACAGGATGGCGGTCGGGATCAGAATCACATTGTAGGCAAAAGCCCAGAACAGATTCTGTTTGATGGTGCGCAGCGTGGCCCGTGACAGGGCCAGCGCGGTTGCCACGCTCTTCAGATTCCCTTTGACCAGCGTAATATCCGACGCCTCCATCGCAATATCGGTTCCCGTTCCCATCGCAATACCCGCGTCAGCCTGCGCCAGGGCGGGCGCGTCGTTGATGCCATCACCGGCAAAAGCCACGATGAAACCTTGCTCTTGCAGGCGTTTGACCGCGTTGGCCTTATCCTCTGGCAGAACCTCCGCCAGCACATTTTCGACTGGAATGCCGATCTGCGCGGCAATGGCCTGCGCAACCCGCTGATTGTCTCCGGTAATCATCCACACGGAAAGCCCCTGCGCCTGAAGCTGTTTGACGGCCTCGCGCGAGCCAATCTTAACAGTATCAGCAACCGCTACTAGCCCCGCCGCTTCGCCATCGATGGCGACGAGCATGGTCGTCTTGCCTGCCTCTTCCAGTGCCGCCAGTTGCTCCTCTACGGCATCATAAGCGATGGAATGCTCGCTCATCAGGCGACGAGTGCCGACAAGTATTGCATGTCCCTCGACGGTCGCTTCCAGTCCGCGCCCCGAGAGTGAGGCAAAGCGTTCAGGGAAGGCTCCGAGCGTTAAGCCGCGCGCTCTGGCCCCCTCAACAATCGCTGAGGCCAGGGGATGTTCGGAGCCTTGTTCCGCCTCCGCTACCAGACGCAGCATTTCGCTGGCTGGCCTGTCACCAACCGTGACAACATCGGTCAATTCGGACTTGCCTTTGGTAATCGTGCCGGTCTTGTCGAGCAACACCGCGCGCACCGCGTGAATGCGTTCCAGACTCTCGCCACCTTTGATCAGAATACCCTGTTCAGCCCCTTTGCCAGTGCCGACCATGATGGCGGTCGGTGTGGCTAAGCCTAAAGCGCAGGGGCAGGCGACGACTAATACAGTCACGGCCGCCACTATGGCGATAATCCAGGGATTACTGGCGCTCAGCATACCGGCGATATCCGCACCGGAGACGTTGGCAACAATAGCCCAGCCTGTAAAAGTGAGCGCGGCAATGACTAACACCACCGGCACAAAAATGCTTGAAATGGTGTCGGCCAATCGCTGGATGGGAGCCTTCGAGCCTTGCGCCTGCTCCACCATGCGAATGATACCAGCAAGCATGGTATCGGCACCCACTCTGGTCGCGCGCATACGCAGCAGTCCGCGCTGGTTGATGGTCGCACCGATCAAAGACTCTCCCTCAGCTTTTTCAACGGGGATGCTCTCGCCCGTAATCATCGATTCGTCCACCGAGGAAAGGCCATACAGCACCACGCCATCAACCGGAATCTTCTCGCCAGGACGCACAATCACTTCGTCATCCACGCGCACCTGCTCTAATGGAAGCTCCACTTCTTGTCCGTCGCGTATAACGCGCGCGGTACGCGCTTGCAGCCCGATCAACTTCTTGATAGCCTCGTTGGTCTGCCCCGTGGCGCGCGCCTCCAGGTACTTACCGAGGAAGATCAAGGTCACGATCAGAGCGGTGGTGTCATAAAAAGTGACGCCCCCGACGAGATTGGGCAAGAAGGTTGCTACTACGCTCAACAGGTAGGCAGCCGTCGAGCCGAGCGAGACCAGCGTATCCATGTTCGCGCTGGCGTGCCGCGCTGATTTAATGGCTCCCCGGTGGAACTCCCAGCCAACTACCGCCCAGACCGGCGTTGTCAACACAAGCAGCAGCAGGTTTTCTCCAGGAAACGCATTCATGAAGAACATGCTCAAAATCACGACGGGCAGCGAGAACGCGATACCCATGAACAGCAAGTTGCGCTTGCGCACAATTTCAGCGGCTTTGCGCCGGCTCTGTTCATCTTCTTGCTGATTAGCGGGAGAGTGAGCGCTGGTTGCATCGTTTGCAGCCCTGGTCTCTGTAGCAACGGCTTGCGGCGCAGGCTGAGCGAGCGCGGTTGCCTTGTAGCCGACGGACTCGACCTTCTGCACCATCTGCTCCACGCCGGTCAGGGCTGGATCATAGGTAACGGTTCCCCGCTCGGTAGCAAGATTCACCTGCGCATCAATCACGCCAGGGACTTTCTTGAGTCCCTTCTCGATACGCATGGCACAGGAGGCGCAGGTCATGCCTTCGAGGACAAAGGTGGTACGGCAGGTTTCCGCTTCATTCTCCCCCGGCAGCGTGGTTTGTGGTTCTATCGTATGTCTGGCTTCAGTCGCCATCGAAATCACCTCTCGGTTTCTATGAATAACCCATACCCCCCGGTAGGGGGTATGAACATAGTATAGATCACGATGAACATGTTTGTCAAGGAGGGGAGCCCGTCTCAGTACTCTCTCAGGAAGGTAACAGCGTCAACTCAGACTATCTGGGTATGCTTCAGGTGGATAGAGAGTGAATGATTTTTTAGAAGCATTCATTCATAGTGGGGAGCGATCAGCGTGGAGTCGGAATGTGTTTTCCCGAAACGTGCCTTGCTGACCGCTTTGCTGTTTCAGAGAAAGGAATAAGAGATGTCACTTCAACAACATACATTCGTATCAGTAGAGAACAACAAAGAGGCGCGCCCCGGTGAGCAAGAAGACGGATTTGCGCACGTTCATGCTGTTGCGGACTACCTGCACGTTCCCGATGCCACGGTAGAAGCGTGGATCGAACAACAGGAAGTCGAGGAGAAGAGTCAGTCCCGTAAGGAAGCAGACTGGTTGCCGTCTCCCTCGTGGTCCAGCCGTACTCGTTCGCTGGCAGAGCAGGTGGTAGCAGGTCAACAGGTGTACGACACACAGGGCGAGCGCGTGGGCAAAATCATCGTTCGTTTTCCACATTATCTCCTGATCGAGCGCGGGTTGATCTTCCGCCGGACCTATTACGTGCCACTCTCTCTGGTTGAGCGAGTCGAGGATGAACGTGTCTGGCTGGCGGTGAGTGAGGCGACGCTCACAGAGCAAGGTTACGGCAGGATTCCCGAAAAGCTCTATCATGTACCCCGTCCACCAGGCGCGACAATGTTCGCGGATATCAGCGGCGCTTCCCTGCTCGGAAAATATCCACCGACGCCCGCCGAAACGGGCCATTATCACTATGGGCCGCCTGGGCCTGGGATCAACACGGATGCCAGTGGTTCCTATGCCCCCTATGAAATTGACCCTTATGGGCGACTCCAGGATCGCCCTGTCAGGTTGTATATCACGGGGAAAGAGGTACATGGGCGCACTCTCTAAATGCCAGACATGTCCCGGTGGGAGGAATGGGAGCGAACACAGCGTTCGCTCCCATTCTTGCTCTGGGAACAT
>DASTKD010000582.1:0-8480 GCA_035716135.1 Ktedonobacteraceae bacterium | reverse complement strand
GCCGGGTATGCAGTTGAGCATTCAGCTACCCCTGGGCGACCTTACGCCCCTGGCAAAAACGCTGGCCCTGGCTGCCGAGCTACACATACAGGTACGCAGTGTGCTGGCGGCACCACTGGAAGGGAAAGTTCCTCTCTCGGCAACGGTACGCCTGGGAACGATTCATCCCGCGCCCCTGCTGGTGCGTTTACAGGAGGAGCATATAGACTATGCGTATGGGGAGGCGCAGTAAGATGAGCAAGACGATGCCTCAAGAGAATGCCGCGCCGAGAGCGCGTTTGATATTTCATCCAGATGAGTTACGCTACAACTTCGGGGCCGAACATCCGTTGCAGCCTGCGCGTATAGCTGCCCTGATGGATTTGCTTGAGCAATGCGATCTCTGGCATCCCAATGATGATACGTTGGTGCTCCCTTTGCGTTCCGCGACGCTGGAAGAGTTGAGCCTGGTGCATTCCGCCGCCTATATCGCGGCAGTGCGGGAACTGAGCAAAGGCGAGTCGCATGATAAAGAGGAACAACGACGGCGTTCACAACTCGCGCTCGAATATGGTTTTGCTGATGGGGATACGCCTGTGCTGCCTGGAATGCACGAGGTCACAGCCACTATCGCGGGTGGCTCCCTGGTTGCGTTAAGCGCGGTGATGGGCTTGCCGGAGGGTGGCGCATTCAATACAGTTGACGAAAGACCCTTGCACGTCTTTCATCCGGCTGGCGGGTTGCATCATGCCTGGGTTGACCGCGCTTCGGGCTTCTGTGTGTATAACGACATTGCGGTAGCTATTGCTCACGCGCTGCGTGCGAGTGAGGCCAAGATTCTGTATATCGATTTTGATGCCCATCACGGTGATGGCGTGCAACGCGCGTTCTACGATGAGCCGCGCGTCATGACCGTATCGCTGCATGAGACGGGACGTTACCTCTTTCCCGGTACAGGCGATGTGCTTGAGCTTGGCAACGGCCTGGGGCGTGGCTATTCCATCAATGTACCCCTCGAGCCATTTACCGAGGACGATTCGTATATCGAAGCCATCGAATCGCTATTGACGCCCCTGGTTATTTCTTTCGCGCCCGATGTGATCGTGACGCAGCATGGATGCGATACGCACGCCTGGGACCCGCTAACGCATCTCAGCCTGACCATGCGCGGTATTGAGGCGCAAATTAAACTGGCGCACTCTCTCGCGCATACATATTGTCATGGACGCTGGCTGGCGCTGGGCGGTGGTGGATATGATCTCTACCGCGTGGTTCCGCGTGCCTGGAGCATGGTGTGGGCGGAAATGTCGGAACAGCCGTTGCCGGCAGCGTTGCCTGATGCCTGGGTCGAGCGCTGGCGACCCGCGTGGCAAGCCATTGAACAAGAGGAGCAGGCCGCGCAGGAGGTAATGGGCAAGTCGGCCTCTGCGCCGGTTTTTCCGCTCCTGTTTCGGGATCGACCGGAAGATTTTCCCGCGCAACCCCGGCGCTGGTCGATCAGCAACGCCAATCGCCATACGGTCGCGCTGGCCCGCCATTTGCTGGTGCCGCCTTCTGTGCGCCAGGCGTTTCCGGCGGCTCGCCACCACTCACCGCTTGCCGGGCTGTTCGATCTCTTGCACCTGCAAGGTACGGCTACACCCTCGCGCAGTAAAACGATTGAAACGCCGAAAGGCACCTTGCTTTTGCGCGATTTCTGCCCGCCCTCGCTCGTCGAGCGTCTGACCGCCGATCCAGGATTACATGCTTTTGCCCGTTTGCCTGAGCGCGAACTGCAATTACTCATGGGTATCGCCCGGCGTCCTGATTGCGCCCTGACCCTCGCCCATACTTCTGAAGGGGTGATCGTCGGCGAGGTGACACTGGCACCCGGAGACGAATGGTGGGAAGGTCTGGAGAACGTCTATGAGGTTGCCATCGAGGTGAGTTCCAACTGGCGCGGCCTGGGCGTGGCGCGTCAAATGGTGTCTTTCGCGCTTGAACTGGATGCGCTGGAAGATATTATCCTGTTCGCGTTAGGACTATCGTGGCACTGGGATACCGACGGCCTGGGCATCAGCGTCTTTCAGTACCGTGAAATGATTGCGCGGCTGTTTGCCTCGCAGGGCTTCGCCGAATATCCCACCACCGAGCCAAACGTCAGCCTGGAGCCTGCCAATATCTTGCTGGCCCGCATAGGCAAGCGTGTTGACCCTCGCGTCGCCAGCCAATTTCTGAACCGATTGCTCAGCTCTCCGAATCTTTCTCGGCTGTAATATTTCTGTCGTTTCGTTGATGTAAGACAAAAGAGGGTTCTACGAGCAAAGCAATGCTGTTCGTGGAACCCTCTCTGGTTTATGATGCTATCTAGATTTATGAAGCGACCTGCTCCGATAGCTTCCCTTTGTCAACGAGCCAGCGCACAAACTCCATCCGTCGATTTTCCGCGAGTATCCTGAGCCGCTCGCGCTCGTTGTGTTCTTTACGGAGTTGGCTCAATTGTTTCATTTCGCTCTCGGCAAATCCTCCCTTACGCAGAATTTCACGGTCTTCCTTGCGGTCCATGTCATCCTCCTTCTATGGCTGTAAAACAGCTATTGAGGCGTATTCGCCAACATACGTTCGATGCGCTTGAGAAGTGCCTGCAAAGGGTACGGTTTGGGAAGATGATCCAGCGTTGATCTGGGTTCTCCCTGCATACGGATGTGACTACGAATGGCCGATTCCGCACTGGTAAGCAACACCGGCGCGCTTGAATAACTGCGTAAAACCCTGAATACATCCCAGCCTGTGGTTGAGCCAGAAAGGTCGAGATCGAGCAACACCAGGTCAGGAATATCCTGATGAAGCGCCATAATCGCCATTTCTCCACTGGTCGCTATTGATACGACATACCCGCGCGCGATTAGTATGTCAGCTTCAAGATTCGCCAGTGTAACATCATCCTCAACCAGGAGTATACGTCGCAGTGTGTCTGACTTCTTAACGTGGGTGTGTAATGTTTGCGCGAAATCTCGCACACCACCCAACGTGGTATTTTTGAAAGAACTATGACCGCCACCCGGCTGAGTGTTTGTTGCAGCGTCATCTGGCATGACCGACATCCTGCTCCCGCACAGATTAGTATTTTGTTGCGGTACCACCGCCGGTGCGATGTAGAGAGTCTATCTCTCTTAGGAGGAATTGTACATGAGGATGGGTGATAAAGGTGTGAAGAATCGCCGGGCATTGTGAAATTTACGTGAAAAGAAACATAGTAAATGAACATTTTTTCATGATTGAGATTCAGTTTCACTATCCGGCAGTGGCACATAATAGCCAACGCCCAGTTCATTGAGCAGGAAGCGCGGCTGGGTCGGGTCGGGTTCGAGCTTGCGGCGCAGATGACGGATGAATGTGCGGAGATAGGTATTTTCTCCGCTATAGTCCGGTCCCCAGACGCGCTGGAGCAACTCGCGGTGCGTCAGCACTTTGCCAGCATTGCGGGTCAGTTCGCTGAGCAGTTCGTATTCAGTGGGGGTCAGGTGAACTTCTTTGCCACCGGAGCGTATGTGCCGGTGCGCGAAATCGACAATGAGGCCGTCGGGGCCTCCGCAGCGATAAACGGCGCGTGATTGATCGCCGCCTGGCCCGCCACTGCGCAGACGCGCGGCCTCGTCCGCGCGGCGCATGGCGGCGCGAACGCGCGCCAGCAATTCATTCAGGCTAAAAGGTTTGGTCAGGTAATCGTCCGCGCCTGAGTCAAGTGCCCGAATCTTCACCGATTCCTCGTCGCGGGCTGAAAGCACGATGACGGTGGCCCTGCTCCATTCGCGCAGGCGACGCAAGAAGGCCAGCCCATCCAATGTGGGCAGGGCAAGGTCGAGCAGCACCAGTTCTGGCTCAAAGATGGCAGCCTGATCGATTGCCTGCGCACCGTCGCGTACCGTCTGCACCTGATGTCCCCTGGCCCGCAGTTGCGCCAGCAAAAACGAGCGCATCTGCGGATCATCCTCGACGCAAAGAATGCGAAGTTTGCGATCAGTCGTGGTCATATATTCCTCATAATACTTCGTGTTTTACCGGGCTGGCGATGCCCAGCTCGAAAGCGAACGTTGTGCCTTCGCCGGGCGAGCTTTGCAGGGTAAGTTTACTGCCATGCGCTTCGACGATGCCGCGACTGATATACAGTCCCAGACCCGTTGCCGGACTCCAGCGCGTGCCGCGTCGTTGCGCGATTTCTGGTTGCCCAGGGCGATTTGCCTCCGGGCGTCGCATCGCGGCGAAGGTGCTAAAGCGCGTAAACAGTTCCGCCTGCCGCTCTGGTGTGATGCCTGAGCCGCGATCAATGACGCGCAATTCTACGCTCGTGGGCTTCTCCTCACCTGTAGTATATAGTAACACAGCTTCTAAGCGCACGGTATCCCCTTCGGGCGCGTAGCGAAAAGCATTGCTGAGCAGATTGGTGAGTACGCTGACAATCAATTCATAATCAGCCAGCACAGCAGGCGCGCCCGGATCGATATGAATTGCCAGGGAGCGTTTTGAGGATGCAATCAGCGCCTCCAGACGCTCTTGCACATCCTCGAAGAGTTCTGGCAGCAAAACTGGCTCCAGGTCCAGCCGTAATGCTCCCGCTTCGATGCGCGAGGCGTCGAGGAAGTGGTTAATCATGCCTACCAGACGCTCTACCTGTTCGTCGGCGGTCTGTAAGAATTCCATTTGCTCTCCGGCTGACCATTCGTAGTCACTGGCCTGCAACGCGCTCAAGTGGGCGCGAATATTGGCGAGCGGCGTTTTCAGTTCGTGCGCCATGCTGGTAAAGAAGTCTTCGCGCGCCCGTTCCAACGCTTTGATGCGGGTAATATCCTGAATAACCACTACCGCATCGGTGAAGGCCCTGTCATTGACCCGCAAGGGAGCGGCGTTGACCAGCAAATAGAGGGGTTGTCCATCGGGTTGGATGATATGCAATTCAGCTTCGCTGGCTTCACCCTTACGCAGTGCCAGGGCAAGCGGTTGCTCTTCGTAGGGCAGTACCTCACCAGTCGCTCCCAGCACCTCTATGCTTCTGAACACTTCTTCGATGTTCACGCCGATCATGCGCTCGGATGCTCTATCCAGATCATCATATAACGAGGATGAGCCATTGCCGGGTTGCCAGCCCATGCGCTGCAAGAGTTGCGCGGTTTGTCGATTGCTGATGATGGCACTGTTATCACTGGCCGAAACCAGCAGCACGCCCGATGGCAGATACGCCAGCAGCAGATCAAGACGGTTGTGTTCTAATTCCAGCGCGTTCTGTGCTTCTTCCAGTGCCTGATTGCGTTGCGCCAGTTCTGCCGTGCGGGTTTTGACCTCGTTCTCGATTTGCTCGCGTGCCGTCGCCTGCTCGGTAACATCGTGATACAGCACGACATAGGCGAAGATGTTGCCCTGCTCGTCCTGGATTAGTGCTTTCGAGCGGCGTATGGCGTAGAGTTTTCTATCCGCGCCAATCATTTTAAATTCATCGACGCGATTTTCGTTGGGGTGCTGCTCCAGGTCTGCCACCATATCCTGGAAGGAGGGCGACCTGTCAAGAAAGAGAGCGGTGCTGCGCGCCAGGGCTTCGTTGAAGTGCAGCCCGATAACGTCCTCTGACCAGCCGAGCAACTGGCGTATGACGCTGTTGGTGTCGGCCACGCGCCAGCGTGCATCGTAGAGGATCACGCCGTCGGGGATGGCCTGCATGACGTTTTCTCGCTGGCGTGCCTGCCGCCGGGCATCTCGCGCGTGGCGATCAATGGTCAGGAAGAAACGCGCGTTCTGGATAGCCAGACCGACCTGTTGCGCGAATTGTTCCAGTAAGGCGACTTCCTCGGCTGGCAGCCCGCGCGCGCGGCGGTGATAGACCTCGATTGACCCCAGAATGGCCCCTGAGCGCGCATCCTTAACGGGAACAGGTTCAAAGATGGGAACGCAGATGACCGAGCCTGGGCGACGGGGTGTGCCATCATCGTCCAGTAAAGGAAACTCGATTTCGGGCAGGAGATAGGTGTTGGGAATCACCAGCGAATGGCGCATTTGCATCACCTTGCCCAGCAGCAATTGCTCGCCGACCTGTGGCCGCCAGCTCTGCGAGCTGAGGTGCAAGCCTTTCTGCGCAGCGATGGCGACCCGCGGTGGCGCGTCCTTTATGTCGTCTGTGGTTTGCTGGTAGCTCTCCGGGTCGCCTGAAATCGAGTCCTCGATCAGCATGATGGCGCAGCGCGTCGAGCCGACCAGTTCCTGTACTGCCTGGAGTATGCGGTCAAGCACCTGTGGCAGCGCGAATGGCCCGGCAATGGCCGAGGAAATGTAGTGAATGGCGTTGATATGCATACGCGAGCGCATCTTATCCGTCACGTCCTCGACGGTAATCAGCAGGAGTTGCGTCGGCCTATCCAGTTCTGTCGTTGACGAACTGGCGAAGAGAGCGGAAAGCGAGCCTTGCCGGTCTGGCTCGATGGATACGTTCCAGTATGTGCGCCCGCGTGTTTCGAGAAAGCCTTCGTAGGGAATATCGTTGAAATGCAGCGTTTGCCGCTTCACACTGCCTTCGCGCGATTGCTCTTCAATCGCCTGGCGCGCGCTGGCCGGGAGCAGGTCTTGTAAAAAGTGGCCTGCCGCCTCATGGGATTGCCAGGGCTTATCCAGCAATGAGAGGAAATACGGATTGGCATAGCATACGCGCAAAGTGGCGGCGTCGAGTATAGCAAGACCAACCGGCGCGTGTGCCAGCATAAATTCAAGGGGTGTGGATAGCTCAGTCTCCATATTTATATAGTTTCTAGCTGCACTGACATGTAGGCTAATACATAGTTTTTCATCAATGACCCTGCTTTTACAAACGCTACCTTGAAATATTCTCCCAGGTTATATTATACCTCTTTTTTATGAGAATTTCTGTTTGTCATGTGCTATCATAGTGCCATATTGAGGGCGAATATGCCTTAAAAGCAGACGAGAAAGCAAATATATGGATTTTCAAGGGAAACGCACGTTGATTATGGGTCTGGGAGTCAATGGATCGGGCATCGCCTCGGCGCGTTACGCGGCGCAACATGGCGCGATTGTGCGCGTCACAGACCTGCGCCCTGCCGAACTGTTGGCATCCAGTATACACTCGCTGGAAGGGTTGTCCATCGAATACGTGCTGGGGCAGCATCGCAGTGAAGATTTTCTCTGGGCCGAAATTGTGATTCCGGTGCCGGGGGTGAAACGCAATTCACCCTACTTGCGTATGGCCCGCGAACATGGCGCGTATGTTGTGCAGGAGATTGCCTTATTTTTTGAGGCTTGCCCCGGTCGCACCATTGGCATCACCGGCACGCGCGGCAAAACCACTACCACCACCTTAATTTATGAAATGATACGCGCTGCTGGTCGGCCAGCCGTACTGGGTGGAAACGTTTCAGGCGTGGAAACGCTTTCCCTGCTACCCGCCATCACACCCGCAACGCAGGTTGTATTGGAGCTTTCGTGCTGGCAGTTGAGCGGGCTGGAGCCGTTTAAGAGAAGTCCCTCGGTCGCCGTAATGACCAATGTATACGCTGACCATCTCGATACTTACGACTCGATGGAGGATTATATCGCGGCGAAGGCCAATATCTTCCGTCACCAGAGCGCGAGCGACCTGGCAATCTTTAACTTCGATAATCCTATCACGCGCCGTTTAGGGGAAGAAGCTCCTTCTGTCATCTGGTTTACCAGCCTGAAACGAGGAGGCAGCTTCGCGCGCGGCTCCTCTGAAATCGCCCCCTTTGCTTTCACAGATACGCCTTTACCCGGCAGGCACAACCTGGAGAACATCCTGCTGGCGACTACGACGGCGCGGCTGCTCGGCATATCCGATGACGTGATTGCCTCGACCGTCAAAAGTTTTCGCGGTGTGCCGCATCGCCTGCAAGAGGTAGCGATTATGCATGGCGTGCGCTACGTCAACGATTCCGCCAGCACCATGCCGGTTGCCGGGCAGGTCGCGCTCCAGACCTTTCACGAACCCCTGGTGCTGGTAGCGGGCGGCAATACTAAACATCTGCCGTTGGGCGAGTGGCCGCGCCTGATCGCGCGGCGCTGCCGCGACGTGGTATTGCTCAAAGGTACAGGCACTGACGAATTGTTGCCCGTTTTGCGGGAAGAAGTGAACAGGCTCGGCGTACCCGACCCGGTGCGCGGCGTCTTCGATAACTTTACGGAAGCGATGGACCGCGCGGTATCGCTGACTCGTCCGGGCGACATTGTACTCTTTTCGCCGGGCTTTACCAGCTTTGGCATGTTTCTCAACGAATTTGATCGCGGCGATACATTTGTAACTTACGTGCGTAATAAGCAGATAAATTAAATTATTTTGGAGGACCTGATGGACAAGACAACCCTGCTGGATACGATTCAGATGGAATATGCGCGTTTTGAGTCGCTGATTGCTCCTTTAAGCGAGGCGCAACTGTGTGCTACAAGCGCCGAAGAACAATGGTCTATCAAGGATATTATGGCCCATGTTGCCGTCTGGGAGCAGATTT
>DASTKD010000581.1:0-9895 GCA_035716135.1 Ktedonobacteraceae bacterium | reverse complement strand
TACTACCGCGCTGGCCTATATGTCCGGCATGTACGAGGACTTCGGCTTTACACAACTGTCCGACATCGAACCGGAGCATACCTATGCGCTGTGCAACGAGGTAAGCGATCACCTGCCCATTTACATGTGGGGGCGCGTGGCGCGCCGCTATCTCAACCTGACTGCTGACGGATACCATATCGCCACCAGCGTTCATGCCGATACCATCGACGACGTGCTGAACATGTATCAACATGACCTGCGCCTGACCGCCGAGGAGACGCGCCGCCTGGGCCTGGTCATCAATATCGGTCTGGTCGGTTACATCTACCCACCGCGCCGCCGCTGGCTCACCACGCACTTCTTACAGGCGCATCCCGACCCCAAACACCCCAATAGCGTCGTACCCCTGCCACTTTCATTATGGAACGAATTTGACGATACCTTTGAACACGCTGACCAGCCTATTCTTGACGAACTGGCCGGTTGGGCCTGCATGACGCCAGACGCCTTTAGCAAAGCCCTCAAGCAGCGCGCCGACTGTATGGAAGAACTCGCGCAAGGATCAGGTGCCGATATGCGTCAGATGTACACTGGCATCAAGCAATTGCGCAGGCGCGAGAAGAATACGAAAGCATGACGGCCAGAGGCGAGAATTTCAGCATGTCTGTCATCCTTCCCTTTGTCATCCTGAGCGAAGCGAAGGATCTGCGCGGTGCCAGCGAGAGATCCTTCGCTTCGCTCAGGATGACAGGTGGCAGGCGGTATTTGCCCCGCCCTGGCTCGACAGAATAAAATCACGATTCAACTTGTTCAATATAGTACTCAAGAAAGGAGAGTGCCATGTTCAAACACATCAAACATGTAAGCGAAGGGCGTTGGCCGCGCATCTGCAATGAACGCTAATTACAACAGAAGAAGAGGAGCATACTAAAGAGTATGAGTTATTCTATCGCTATGCTCAGCGTCCATACGTCCCCGCTCGATATGCCGGGGCGCACAAAAGATGCTGGCGGCATGAACGTCTACATTCAACAACTGGCCCGCGAACTGGGGCAATCCCGCATCAACGTTGATATTTTTACCCGCCGTACCAACGAATCGACCCCACAAATCATTCAACTTAGTCCGTGCGTGCGCGTCATACACATAGCTGCCGGGCCTGCTCACTTCGTCCCTAAAGACGAACTCTATCCATATCTGCCCGCTTTCGCGCAGCGTATTGATGATTTCCGTCTCGGCGAGGGCATACGCTATGATGTGCTACACAGTCATTACTGGCTATCGGGGGTCGCGGCCATGCAGCTTGCGCAGCGCTGGCACGTCCCGCACATCACCATGTTTCACACGTTGGCGCACTTGAAGCAACTGGCGAATCCCGGCATACAGGAATCCACCTTGCGCCTGGAAATGGAACGTCGCCTCATCCAGCAGGCAGATCGCATTATCGCCGCCACGACGGAGGAACGAGCGCAGATTATTCGCCACTGTGGAGCCACCCCAGGCCAGGTGCAAATTATTCCCTGCGGGGTCGATCTGCAACTTTTCACGCCACATGAGCGCAAGCAGGCGCGCGAACAACTGGGCTGGAAACAGGACAGCCCGGTACTGCTATTCGCAGGTCGGCTCGACCCATTCAAGGGGCCTGATCTGCTGTTACGCGCCGCAGCCATGATGCGCGAGAAGGCCCAGGTGGTGATTGTTGGCGGCAAGCCAGAAGGCGACGATGAAATACAACAACTGCGCCAACTCGCGGCTGATTTGCGCATTACGAAACGCACGCACTTTCTGGAAGCGCGCCCGCAGCAAGAACTGCCCATACTCTACAGCGCGGCGGATGTAACGGTCATCCCTTCGTGTCACGAGAGTTTCGGCCTGGCAGCAGTCGAATCGCTGGCCTGCGGCACGCCCGTCGTAGCCACCCGCGCCGGTGGCCTGACCACCATCATCAGGAATGGCGAGACGGGCTATCTCGTCCCGCGCAACCCCGGCTTCTTCGCGGAACGCCTCGATGCCCTCTTGCAGCAGCCCGAACTATTGGAAAAGATGAGGCAGGCCACACGCCCCTCGGTACTCCAGTATAGCTGGAAGCATGTGGCCGAACTGGTGCGCGAGACTTACGAGAGCGTAATCGAGGGAGAGAGGGTTCTGGCGGCGTTGTAAGTGTGTTTGATGAGATCGCAAGCAATCAATTCGTAGCGCAGGTTGGCCGCAAGGGCGCGGGCCGGATGCCCACAAGGGGCATCCCTACATGTCAGAGAACCACCCCTCCACCGGCGGGGTGGAGCGGCGGAGGGGTACCATGGCATGTAGTGACGCCCCTTGTGGGCGTCAGGGGAGATTTAGCACATACCCGACAACCTCATATCCGCGCCCGAATTTGTCCTTTGCGGGCAAGTCGGTAATCCATTCCCAGTGGGCTTCTTGCAGCACGGTGAAAGTGCCGCTCACCAGTTCGGGAAAAACGCGCGGGACGAGAGGGATCGAGCGGCGATGCTCGGTGCCGGAGACGTTGAAGGCAAAGCCGCGTATGTCGCTCAGCAGGACGGCGAGGCCGCCCGTGTCCAGCAGTTCGCGCAAGAGATGCAGGTGCGCCTGGATGATACGCGCGCGAAAATCCTGCGCGGCTTGCTGGTAGCGATGGTGATGTTCCTGCTCGTTCAGGTAGGAGGGGGCGAGTTGTTGGATGTAGTCGAGTACGTCGAGCAGGGGATAGCTGAACAACTGGGAGAGGGTCAGCGAACTGACGACGAGGCCAAATTCTCCCGCGCTCAGGGTAGCAAGTTGCGGCGGGTCAGCAACGGAACATAGTTCCAGGCAGCTTGCAGCGGCATCGAAGACAGCTCTCGCTCCCTGAGCAATGAGGACATCCCAGGGTTGGTGCGTGAGCAGACGGTGCAGGTCAGTACTGACACCGCCTGTGAGGTCGCATTCCAGCAAACGCACACGACGGCGCAACGCGGGTGACGGCAGTTCCTCCCACGCCGATTTCATCGAATTGAGATCGAGATCGGCCAGCGCGACTTCGTCGGAGTGGCGCACAAGTTCCTCAAGAGGGATTTCCGTGCAGGCTCCCGCGCCGAGTACAAGCGTTCCTTGAGAGGCGCCAGAAGGTCGCTTCTCAAGCGCGGAGTGGACGAGCGCGGCGCATTGTTGCAGGTGCTGCGGGCTATGCTCGCGCAGCCATGCCCGGCGTCGCGCTCCCTGCGTTTCGACATTATGGTAGGTCAGCGTGTCGATGCGCACCGGACTAGCGGCCTTTGTATTCAGGCTTGCGTTTCTGCAAGAAGGCCATTACCGCGTTGCGATGATCTTCCGTCTCAAAGGCCATATCTTGCAGTTCGCCTTCAAGCTGAAGCGCGTGGCTCAGGTCAGATTCGGCGGAAGCGTAAATCTGTTGTTTAATCAGAGCGTAGGTGCGCGTCGGGCCATTTGCGAGGCGCTGCGCAAAGGCGGCCACAGCAGCGTCAAACTCTGCTGCAGGAACGCATTTATTTGCCAGGCCAATACGCTCGGCTTCCGCGCCGGTCACTTCGTCGGCCAGCATAGCAATCTCCATCGCCTTGCCCACGCCGACCAGTTTGGGCAGGAAATAGCCGCCGCCACCATCGGGTACGAGCGCAATCCGGGCAAAAGCTTCGACGAAACGCGCATCTTCCGACGCGATGCGCATATCACACGCCAGCGCGACATTACATGAAATACCGGCAGCGTGACCGCGCACCGCCGCTACAACAGGCTTGGGCATATTGCGAATCGCCAGCACCACACGGTGATATTTTTGCAAATGCTGGCTGACCGTGCCTATCGCGCCGCTCGCATGTCCTTCTGACAGGCTGCGCAGGTCTTGTCCCGAACCGAAAGCGCGGCCCGCGCCCGTCAGAACGACGCAGCGCACCGCTTCATCGCGCGCGGCAGCCTCAACCGCTTCGGTCAATTCCGCCAGCATCACATCATTGAAGGCGTTGAGTACTTCGGGCCGGTTCATGGTGATAGTGAGTACGCCGCCATCCTGTTGTACGAGCAGGTGTTGGAAGTCGGTTCGCATTGGGTTCTCCTTTGTGCTTTCGATGAAACGAGGTAAATTATCAACGGAGGGCAATTACAAGGCCATCCTATATTTGAGACAAGGGCGACCGCAAGGGTCCCCACCCTACACAGCACCACCCCCGCCCCTACAATGACTACGATTCCGTTGGAAAAATATCCTGATTAAGCTTTGGAAATTCCTCCAGATACAACTCGGTAGCTTCCTTCAAATTAGCAATAGCCTCTTCTATGGTACGTCCCTGGCTGGCAGTGCCAATTTCTGGACATTCCGCAACATACCAGTCGTCTTCTTTTTCAATGACGACCGTAAATGTTTGTACAACCATGTTCCTACCCCCAACTCATCGCATAGATGGTAAATCCAACATTAAAACTTCTAGCGCGATGCGAGCATTGACGTTCTGGTCAAGAGCTTCCATCGTACCCAGGATGGCGCGTACCATGCGCTGGGATTGGACGGGGCCGACTTTCGCGGCCTGTTTCTGGATAGTGGAAGACATATCTACGTTGACGACGAGATCAAGGCTGTTGTTGGCTGCCAGCAGCATATCGCGCCACCAGAGGAGCCATAACTCAAGTATACCACGAAGCTTATCGCTGTCGGCGCTCAGACGTTGCGCTATCTCGAAACGTTGGGCGGTGTTGAGGGCGGGCAAGCGTGCCAGGGTTTCCAGTTGCGCTTTGCGATCTTCGAGCATCTCTTCTTTTTCGACGGCCTGCACCGCCCAGCCCATGCGACCAGCTGCCAGTGCCGCGATAAGCGTGGCTTCATCCGCTTCGACCTCCCATTGCTGCTCAAGAGCGCTCTTGATTTGTGTGGTGGTCAGCAGGTTCATGGGAATTTGCTGCACGCGAGAGAGAATGGTGAGCAGGAGTTGAGCGGGATCGGGCGCGGTGAGCAGCAGGACGACATCCGGTTCTGGCTCCTCCAACGTTTTCAAGAGGCAGTTGGCGGATTGCACGTTCATTTCGTGCATCCCATCGATGATAAAGACGTTGCGGCGACCCTCCAGCGTTTTACGGGAAGTGTCGCTCTGCAAGGCGCGTACCTGCTCGATCAGGATGAACTGCCGTTCGCGCGGTCGCGTGATATAGTGAACATCGGGATGATTACCGTGCATGACCTTGCGACAGGAGAGACAGGTATTACAGGGATTTTGCGGCGCGACAGTGGGGTCTGGTCCTCCTGTGCAAAGGAGGGTCTGCGCAAAGCGACGGGCCAGCAAGGCTTTGCCGATATGCTCCGGGCCTGTGAACAGGTAGGCATGGCGCACGCGGTCGGATAAAATGGCGCGGCGCAACCCGTTGATGACATGTTCGTGACCGACGATGCCCCAATCATGGGGGGTGATCTGTGTTTCGCTCATGCAAGCATGGTAGCAGAAACGTGCCATGAAAGCAAGATATGGGGTTTGTTGTGAATGAATATGGTGGTGGGAAACAAGGCGACCGCGAGGGTCGCCTCTACTATGAACGTTCCTGGGAAGCCACCTCGTAGCCATAGTAGAGGCGACCCTCGCGGTCGCCTTTCTTTCATACAACAATCATTGACAAATCCTCTTAATGTCTCGTCGTGATTTAGCTATTGACAAGCGCAACCAGCACTGTTACACTCATAGCAGCAAAAAAACAACGGCAACGAACGGGACAAGTACCGTCTGGTGAGCAAAAGAGAACTGCGGGTTGGTGCAACGCAGCCATCGCCACACAGGGAAATCCACCCGGGAGCCAGCGCGATAAGCGCCAACGGTCGCCCCCGTTAGCAGGCAACAGAGTTTCAATCCCGCAAGAGGTTGAATAAATCAAGGTGGCACCACGATCCACACGCATTTTCGCGTCGTCGTCCTTCACAAAGGACAACGGCGTTTTTTTTTGTTCAAATAGAGGAAAGGAGATACTATCATGCTTGATCTTGCGTTTATTCGCAACCATCCCGATGTCGTGAAAGAGGCGGCACGAGTCAAAAACAATACGCTCGACATCGATTACCTGCTGGAAGTTGACAGGCAGGCGCTGGCGCTGCAACGACAGGTCGAGGAGGGGCGTGCCGAACAAAACCAGATCTCGAAGCGTGTCCAGCAGGCGGGCAAAGACAGGGAACTGCGCGAAAAACTGATCGCTGGAGCAAAGGAACTCGCCGAACAGATCAAGGCTCTGGAACCGCGCCTGAAAGCGCTGGAGGATGAACGACAGCAGTTGCTCTATTACGTTCCCAACATTCCTGATCCCAGCGCGCCCATCGGCAAGGACGAAAGCGACAACGTGCCGTTCAAATACTGGGGCGAGAAACCCGCCTTCGATTTTGAACCGCTCGATCACTATGCCCTGATGCAAAAGCTGGACGTGGTGGACATCGAACGCGCCGTCAAAGTGGCGGGCGCGCGCAGCTATGCCCTCAAAGGTGACGCGGCGCGGCTCGAACTGGCGCTGATGAACTTCGCGCTGGACCGTGTAGCGCGCAAGGGGTTCACGCCGTTGATTGTACCGGCGATGGCGCGTGATTTCGCCTTCATCGGCAACGGGCAATTCCCGAAAGGACGCGACCAGGTCTACGCGCTGGAAGACGAAGACCTGTTCCTGGTAGGCACCGCCGAGGTCTCGATCACCGGCATGTATAAGGACGAGATTCTCAAGGCCGAGGAACTGCCCCTGACCTTCGTGGGGTATTGCCCCTGCTTCCGCAAAGAGGCGGGTACTTATGGCAAGGATACGCGCGGCGTCTTCCGCATCCACCAGTTCAGCAAAGTGGAGCAATATGTGATCTGCAAAGCCGACCATGCCGAGTCGGTGCGCTGGCACGAACAACTGCTCGCCAACTCGGAAGAACTGGTGCAGGCGCTGGAACTGCCTTATCGCGTGGTCAACGTCTGCACAGGCGATATGGGCGACGGCAAAGTAGGTATGTACGACCTCGAATGCTGGCTACCCAGCGAGGGCCGCTACCGCGAAACCCACTCGTGTTCGTACTTCCATGACTGGCAGGCGCGGCGCGTCAACATGCGCTACCGCGACGAAGACGGCAAGGTCAAATTTGTGCATACATTGAATAACACCGCCATCGCCTCGCCGCGCATCCTGCTGCCCCTCTTCGAGGTTCACCAGCAACCCGACGGCAGCGTGCGCATCCCGGAGGCCCTGCGTCCGTTTATGGGTGGGCAGGAGTATATCCGGCCTAAAGAGAAGGTCAGGGCTGAGAAGTGAGCAGGCGTGGAGAGAGGCACGAGGGTAACTGCAAAGGTTCTCGCCCTCTCTTCCCGACATTTAGAGGTGCGAAGGCGACCGCAAGGGTCGCCTCTACTAAGACGACGGAGGTGGTTCCCCCGGTCCGTTCATAGTAGAGGCGACCCTTGCGGTCGCCTTCGCCAAAATGTGTCGTGGCTACCATACAGCACAGTTAGTGATGAACAACTTATCCCACTCTCTCGGCTCCAACCTCTACTGTTGAGGGCGCACTCGGCGCTACTCGCGCGCGCGCGCGCCGCGTTACTCGTATTGGTTCGTGGCCTGCTGCTGCCTGAACGCTGAACCATTCGGCCATGCTGCGTTCAGGAGCGTGCCGGCTGAGCAAGAGATAGGTAATCATGGCGGCAGGGCCAAAGAAGATTTGCGCGGGTACCACGATGCCATTGGCACGGATGGTGGCCGCGATAACCAGAGGGGCCAAAGCTGGCATCAATGCCCCAAAGATAGTGACAATGATAAAGGAAGCAATAACGCCTCTTTTGCCGAAACCCTTGTAGGCCGCTGCAATAAAGAGGCCGTACACCAGCAAATCTCCCAGACCAATATTGGCGTTATACGGCCCCATTGCGAAGCCAATAGAGGCATCGAGCGGTTGTCCCTCAAAGCGATCTGCCAGCTTCGAGATAATGGGAATCACGAAAGTGAAGAAGCAATCGTAGAACGCCAGGAGGAACGCGAACCAGGCCACATGTCGCAGGCGCATACCGCCCTGCACATAAAGATTTGTAACTCCCACCACACTAATCAGGACGACCACATCGGTAAGCACCCAGTAGAGCTGCCATCCTGCCCTTACGCCAAGTAACGTTTCGGTCACAACAACATTGACTACCACTAACGCGAGAATCAAAGGCCACAGGTAGAGCGGTCGCAAAAGCGGCCTCAGTCCAATGTACATCCCGCTGCTAAAGGTGAGTATCAATACGCCAGTCAATACAGGAGTGGGCAGCACAAGGTATAAAAAGGGCAGCGTGATAATGAAGGCGAATAGCACGATAATATCACGGCCATTGAACAGGCCGACTGCCGGGCGCTCCAGGCGGACGCGTTGGAAGTAAAGTACAGCACCCGTGATCGTAACTAATGCCCCGAACAGAATGACGCTGGTCTGAAAGATGGTTCCTGGTAGCATATCAATTCCTCCTGGCGGCAAAGGTTGTTTCCAGCAGATCCGCACGCAATGGACGTAATCGCAGTATATCCTGATCGGATAAGGAGTCACTCACCACATGCATCTCAATCCCTGATACATGGAAGCGGCGCTCTACTTCTTCACCGGATATACCGTTGAGTACCTGCGCTGGCAAAATAAGCTCAATCTCGTTATTGACTACCTGTGCGCTGAAGCGAGCAGGCCAGACCTGCGAGGGTAAGCCCTCAATCATTTCTACAAGGTCACGCAGCGTTATGACTCGCTCATCTACGCGCAGCATATGTTCAGCTTTTCCCAGAATGCGCGATGTTCCCGGTGTACCGGCCAGATCACAGGTAAGAGGCTCATCAGGCAATTGGCGCACTACGTCCCGCGTATCGTAGCGGAATACAGGCATACATTCACGATAGGGATAGTAAGGCGTCACCACAATAGTTCCCAGCGCGCCGGGAGCGGCAGTTTCTCCTGTCTCCAGATCGATCACTTCCACAAATCCCATATTCAGATCAGGATGCAGGTGTCCCTGCGAACACACACGCCCGCTTACAGGCAAGATCTCCGTCATACCAAAAGTATCGTTGATGCGCGCGCCGAACATCTCCACGGCGGCGCGGGCCAGCGAACTGGACAGCACCTCACCTCCACAATCGATGCGGCGCAGGCGGAAATCACGCGCGCTCATGCCTCGTCGCTGCGCGGTCTGAACCAGTAGCGCCAGATAGCTGGGGTAAGTAGTTAGCAACGTTGGAGCCTCATCGCCTCCACTCAACAGACTATCGAGGCTCTCCTCTGGTGGAATGACGCCCAGAATTCGCGCGCGTCCTCCCGCCAGGCGGCAAACTGCGATATTTTGTTGGACAGCGGCAGTGGCACGCGAACTAATATTGATCTGCAAACAGTCACGCGGGCTGATTTCATTGCGCAACAGTCCGCTGAGGGCTGCCATCGCGGCCCAGAGTTCGATTTCGTATTTTGAGAGCCAGATTTCGGTGGGTTTGCCAGTTGTGCCAGTCGTGCGGGTAGTGAGATAGGGATGCGATTCGGTGGTGATGAATTCGGGCTGCTGCTCCTGAAGCGCCTGTTTCATCGTGACCGGTACCTTATGCATCGTGTCGATGTTGACTTCTGCCGGTTCAATGGCATGGGAGGCAAAGAGCTTTTGATAATAGGGAGAGACGCGCGCCAGGCGGCGCACGGTACGCCGGATGGCCTGGTTCTGGAACTCGCGGCGAGCATCGGGGTCGGCAAAAGGTCCATCGAGCAATTGCTGCACATCGTCTCCGGGCGCGCCGAACTCTTGCAATGTTTTAAGCGCATCATCAACGAGGCGTTCTATATTGCGCGGATTGATGGGCTTGCCCAGGACCATCGACATCGCCATGCGAAGCTGGCGGACACCTGTCTCGAACATGTGACCTCCCCGGCCTCTTTGCTAAAAATACAAAGCATGAACTTGAAAAACTGTAGCTA
>DASTKD010000580.1:0-5238 GCA_035716135.1 Ktedonobacteraceae bacterium | reverse complement strand
ACCGCAAGGAAATCTGCCCCATCACGGTCAGCACCTACCAGATACTCACCTATCGCAAGAAAAAACAGAAGAACAGCAATGGCGCGGAACCAACCGAGGACGATTATCCTCATTTTTCCCTCTTCGGCAGCTACGACTGGGGGTTGATAATCTACGACGAAGTGCATCTCTTGCCCGCGCCGGTGTTTCGTATTACCGCTGAAATACAGGCGCGCCGCCGTCTGGGGCTGACCGCTACCCTCGTGCGCGAAGATGGACGCGAGGCCGATGTATTCAGCTTGATTGGCCCCAAAAAATACGATGTTCCCTGGCGTGAACTGGAACGCCAGGGCTGGATCGCAACGGCTGAATGCCACGAGATTCGCGTCAGCATGAGCGAAGACGAGCAATTAAACTACGCCGTCGCGGAAGATCGTGAGAAGTATCGCCTGGCCGCCGAAAGCCCGGCCAAGCTGGATGTCGTGCGCTTCCTGGTCAACCGTCACCGCAACGACCAGATATTGATTATCGGTCAGTACCTGGACCAACTGAACATCCTGGCCGAGGAATTACAGGCTCCCATGATTACAGGGAAAACCTCAAATAAGCAACGCGAACAGCTCTACGAGCAATTTCGTCAGGGTGAAATAAAACACATGGTCGTCAGTAAAGTCGCCAATTTCGCCATCGACCTGCCCGACGCCAACGTCGCCATCCAGGTATCAGGCACCTTCGGTTCGCGCCAGGAAGAGGCGCAGCGTTTGGGGCGCATTTTGCGTCCCAAAGAAGATGGTGGCCTGGCCTACTTCTACTCCGTCGTGACCCGCGATACCCGCGACCAGGAATTTTCCGCCAACCGCCAACTCTTCCTGACCGAACAAGGCTATCGCTACATCATCGAAGACGCCGAAGCCTTGCTTGTCTCTTCCTCTCTATAGCGTAACTTGACGGCGTAATGCATATAATATGACAACATATGTAGTACTCCGTCACACTTCATTGAACGACATTGGCTGTCATTCTGAGCGAAGCGAAGAATCTCCCGCCGCCTTGAGATTCTTCGCTTCGCTCAGAATGACAGCAAGGATGGCTTCATCAAGCTTGACAGAGGAGTAGGGACGCGATTGATCGCGTCTCAATTCTGTGCGGACGCGATCAATCGCGTCTCTACACATGTTGCCAGATTATTTAACAAAGAGAAAGAAAACACATGACGATGAAATTTGGTATCCTGGTGCCACAGGGCTGGCGCATGGATCTGGTTGGTATCGCCGACCCCGTCGAGGCGTATGAGACGATGACGCGCGTCGCTGTAGAAGCCGAAACGCTCGGCTTTGACTCCATCTGGCTATTTGACCACTTTCACACGGTACCTACCCCCACCCAGGAAGTGACTTTCGAGGCATGGACTAGCACCGCCGCGCTTGCAAGAGACACCAAAAGGGTACGTATCGGGCAGATGGTAACGTGCAATGGCTATCGCAACCCGGCGCTGCTGGCGAAGATGGCAAGCACGGTCGATGTATTAAGTCATGGTCGTCTGGATTTCGGCATCGGCGCGGGCTGGTACGAGCAGGAATTTCTGGCCTACGGCTACAACTATCCCGATGGCCCGACGCGCCTGAAACAACTGCGCGACGCTGTACAGATCATCTTGAAGATGTGGAGCGATGAACACGCCGAATACGAAGGGCAGTATAGCTCGGTGCATGGCGCGATCAACCAGCCCAAAGGGGCGCAAAAGCCGCACATTCCCCTGTTGATTGGCGGCGGAGGCGAGAAGGTGACACTTAAACTGGTCGCGCAATACGGGGATGCCTGCAATGTCGGCCACCTCGATCCCGAAGGATTGCAGCGCAAATTCGCCATTATCAAGCAGCACTGCGAGACGGTGGGACGCGACTACAACACCATCCATCGCACCGTCCTCTTCAACTGTGCTATCGCTGAGACCGACGAGGAAGCCTGGACCAAAAGCGCACCATTCCAGCGCAACATCCCATCGGGGCGCATTCGCCAGCAAGCGCTGGTTGGCACGCCCGACGCCATTCGCAAACGTGTTCAGGAAATCGAGCAGGCCGGTGCGCAAGAACTGATCGTGTTTATGCCCGATTCCAAAGATTTGACCCCGCTAAGAATGTTCGCGGAAGCCTGTTTTGGAAAATAATATACCTTTATCGCCCGGTCAGCTCGCGGCAATTGCCGGCCCATTGCTCGCGGTAGAACAACCCCGGCAGGGTTATGCTTCCTGAATATGTTCGTCAATCCATCCCTTGAGAAACTGCATGTTGCTATCGAAATAGTGCTTATTCAGAAAGCCATAACCCCAGTCCGGGGCGTTTGAAGTATGTAACCCAAGGAGCCAGATTTGCCGGATGGCCACGAATAATGGAACCGCCGCTAAATCTACTGCCTGGATGGTCCTCTGCTGCCTATATCCTCTTAAAAAAGCCTCCCAGAGCGTCTCATCTTGCTGATTCAAAGCTCTTGCCCAGCGAAAGACAGCAATATCATACGCTCGCCAGCCAGGTCCACAACAGTCGAAATCAAAAAAGACGACCTGCAAGTCACCGGTGATGTGGGCATTCCCACCGTGAAAATCGCCATGACAGGCACCCCATTCCAGTTCACCCAGCGGCAGATCGGCTATCTGTTTTTTTATCACATCGACAATATGAAGGAGGTATGCCCGATCCTCTGGACGATCTTCGAGCAGGGGAAGAATGGTTCGCAACGGACGTTCAAGCAGATGATCCAGGTCAAGACGAAAGCGTGTATGTGGGGTGGTGAAGTCATCCAGGGCATTATGTACAAACGCCACTCCCTGACCATAGGCCAGGCTATACGTTTCATCTCGTGGCCATCGAGGAAGTTCTCCCTCCGCAAAAGGAAAGAGAACGACCTGTCTTGGCCCTTCCAGCGTATTCAACGTGGAGAAGAGGTTCCCGTCCTTCATAACGAGAGGATACGAGATCGGAACCCTCTTGCGGTGCAGGTGAAGCAGCATATCCAACTCGTAGAGAATATCTGAGAATGTGCGCCAGTCCTTTCGGTACACCCTCAGAATGTATTTGCCAGTGCTAGTTTGCAGGAAGTAAGTATCATTCAGGCCAAGATTGAGTAACTGGCACTCGATGGCATCCCCAATATCGTATCGCTCTTGCGCATAGGTAAGCAGCGCGTTCGCTGACAAGATCGAATGCGACACAGGAAAATAGGGATGACTCATACGTTTTCCCTTTCCCATTCAGTATCCAATAAGAAATCACCCTCTTGTTATATTGTATGCGCACCCTTTCGTCAAAAAGTTCAAAGGTACTCCACTCCGCCATGCGCGCGCAGCACATCCGCCATTTCGCTGAAACCTCTCTCACTGGCAACTTTGAGAGGGGTTTTATCTTCGTAGTTCGGCGCATTCACATCTGTCACGCCGTGAGCCAGCAGCCATTGCGCCATCGCTACGTGATTGTAGGCAACTGCTCCATGCAGCGCGCCATTGATGCCCTCGCCGCCGCCGTGAGCCAGCAGCAGTTCGGTCACAGCAATATTCCCGCTCATGGCGGCATGAAACAGAATCGAGATGCCATGCGCACCCCTGGCATTGACAAGGCTGGCATCATCGCGCAGAAAAACGGCGACATCCTCCGTTCTACCCAGCATGGCAGCGGTGCAAACAACCATTGGCGCGCCCTGCTCCAGCAGAAATTCAGCGATGGCGCGTTGCCCGGTATGCGATGCGGCCGCCAGAGCGGATTCATCGAACTTTGCCCATTTCTCGTTGAGCAACTCAGGATGTTGCTCATACAACTCTTTGACCCTGGGAAGATTAAAATGCGCCGCGATGACAAACGGCTCGACCAGTTCTTGCGATGGATGTTCTGACATACATATAATCCTTTCCGACAAATTCTAGCTCAAATGTTCTTCATAGTCTGCCAGTCAGGATTATATCACATCTATACAATTAAAAAGGCGACCCCTGTGGTCGCCTTAATTCTGCCATCAATATTGGCCCTTTAATGGCCTGCCCCCCCGGCGCTTTGCTTCGCGGATGACACGCTTTGTTTCGTAATATCAGCCGTATCTTTTGCCGTCTGTTTCACATTCGAGGCAGCTTTTTGACTTAGATCGCCCAGCGTACCGCCGGTCTCTTTGACCTTTGAGGCTGCTTGCTGCGCATAGCCTTTCAGGTTGCTGCCCGTCTGGGCTACACGCTCGGAAACCTGCCGGGTGTACTGATTGAGCTGCGCCTGAGCATCTTCTGGCAGGTAACTACGTAACGTAGCGATGCGCTCCCCCAACTGACGGCGCATCTCTTCACCCGTCATAGGTGCGACCAGCAGGCCAACGCCAACGCCAATCAGCACTCCTCTAACAAAACCTTTCATTATAAACATCCTTTCTCTGGCGACACAATCCACAAAGACCTTCACGTCGCCTTTACTGAAGATACATCGCTCTCAATATATACGCTTCTGCTTGTCTTTGAGTTTCACATTATGTGTCATCTCATATCAACATAGCGAGCATACGTATATATCCGGCAAAAGCTGCATAAACGCCAATCAGAGGAATTTCATTCGCCAGTTCTTGCAAACGCGCAACTGAGTAACCTTGCTGCTCTATCTTCCCAAGCCACGAGCGCGCCTGCCCGACGCGCTGGCGATCAGCTTCGTCGAGAGGCGAGTTCCACTGGCCGCGCCCATAGTTATAGCGGCGCAACAGCTCAGGATCACGTACATAGGCACGCATCAGGGGAATAATCACATCTTGTAGCGCTGCTTCGCCAATGGCTGGCTCCAAATACGCCCTCAACATCGTCGCATCAACAGCTTGAGCGCCGCGCATTTGAGCGAGCAAGCGAGCGCGCGTTTCCAGATCAGCGCGCACAGCGTGATATAACATGCCCTGCTCGTTCAGCCGTACACTCCGCAAGCTGCCCATCAGCGTGACACCAAAACCTGAATGCCCCACCCAACCTTCAAACGAGGGTTTCAAACTCGCTTCGGCCTGCCATGCGCGCATCGTTTCGCGCGGGACGGGCCAACGGAGCCAGCAACGCGCGGGATACGCGAGCGGGTCGAGGAACAATACTTCACGCGCTGCCGTTATGATGGCCTCGATAAACGCTTCCTGCTTCTCGCGGCGATTATTGCCGATAATCCAGGTGTCGATGATGTTTGCTCTGCGATATGCCTCATGACGAAGTTTCCACTCGTCCAGGTCAAGCGGGGCGCATTGAAACTCTATGGCCTGGAG
>DASTKD010000579.1:0-3647 GCA_035716135.1 Ktedonobacteraceae bacterium | reverse complement strand
TAGTGACCGGCCTGCGCTCCGTGGCATCCGCGAAAGGAACGGTCATTCCCGCAGGCAAGCTGGGGAAACAGAAAACATTTATCACCCTGGTTGCCATCGGCGGCATACTGCTTGCCAAAGGGGTTGGCGCAAGTCATCTTTCCCTGTTTCCGCTGATGCTGAATTTCAACAGCGGCCTGCTAAACGTGGGCGACTTCCTGCTGCTGATCGCGGATGTGTTGATGTTGCTTGCCACGATCTGGACGGTCCTTTCAGGGTTTGAATATGTACGCGGCGCGTGGCCCCTCTTACGAGAAAAGCCAGACAAGGTGACTTCACAAATCTGATTGTCTTCGCTCCTCCCTGTCATTCTTCACCTTGCGTTGTCATCCTGAGCGCAGCGAAGGATCTCTCGTCGGGTCACGCAGAGATCCTTCGCTGCGCTCAGGATGACAAAAGGATAGAGACTGGCTACGCCTGCGCCTTTGAGGTTCCATTGTGGGTAGAGGTATTCTCTCCAGTGTTCACCTTCTGTCCTATTTTGCGCTCAGTTCCAGCCAGCAAGCGACCGATATTGTCGTAATGGAAGGCAATGATCAGGGCAGGAGCGACGATCATAAAAACTAGTTGCGCCAGGCTGACTTTGCCAACAAAGGCGGGATCGAAGTGTCCGATGATGAAAAAGAGAATGCCGCAGACGGAGGCGGTCAGGCAGCCGACAATGGAGCCGAGTGATACGAAGCGCGAAATCGCTATGGTACTAAAAGTGACGAGCGCGTCGATTATGAAGGTCAATGGGGAAATGACAAGTAGCCCTCCCGCGCCCGTCAGTACACCGCGTCCGCCTCTGAAACCGATAAATACGGGAAAACAGTGGCCTATCAAGGCAGCCAGACCCGCCACTGTGGGTCCCCAACCTGAACCGTAGAAGAAAGGAACAAGGCTGGCGAGCAGCGTTGGTCCTACGCCTTTTGAGAGATCAAAAACTAAAACAATGGCGGCAGGCCCTTTGCCGAGCGTGCGCAGCACGTTGGTCGCGCCTATTTTGTGGCTGCCATACGCGCGAATATCAAAATCTTTGCCCCGCAGCGCTTTACCCATCCAATAGCCGGCGGGAATTGACCCCCACAGGTACCCAATGATCGCTATTAATAAAAGCTGAATGAGAATGATCGCCATCGTTTCTCCTCCTTCTAGCCTGAAAATCCGCAATATATGCCCCTATTATAGGTTTGTTTCAGCGAAAAAGGCAACAGGTCATACCCTCAGGGCTGGTGAATGATTGCGGTGGTGGCGAGGAAGGCGACCGCAAGGGTCGCCTCTACTAAGACACGAAATGGCTCCCCAGGCCCGTTCATAGTAGAGGCGACCCTTGCGGTCGCCTTGTCCTTTCACTGCCCCACCTTTCCCGGCAATCATTTACCAGCCCCAGGTCATACCCGGTTTGAGTTGGACAGGTCACATAGCGTATGTTATGATAGGCTCGATTTCATCGATACTTCTATGCAGGAGGCCGGTTTGTGGATAGTCTGATTGGCACATCCATCGGCGGATATACTCTTATACAGGTGCTTGGCAGCGGCGGTATGGGTACGGTTTACCTGGCGCAGGACCCGGCCATCGGGCAGCAGGTGGCGATCAAAGTGGTGCGCACAGACCCCGACAGTTATACGGATATGCCGGCGGCTTTTAGCGCTGCGGAACGCTTCAAGCAGGAGGCGCGCTCGGTTGCCAGCCTGGATCACCTGCATATCCTGCCGCTCTATCGCTATGGCGAGGAAAAGACGGTCGATGGGCAACGCGCCTACATCATTATGCAGTATCGACCGGAAGGCTCGCTGTGGGACTGGCTGCGCCGTAGAGCGGAACTCGTGTTGGGGCGGGCCACCGCTCAAAGTTCCGGCACCACGCCCATGCACCTGCCCTTTCTGATGAGCGGGATGTGGCCCGTTGGATTGAGCGAGGCGGGAGAATATGCGCGCCAGGCCGCGTCAGCCCTGCAATACGCGCATGAACGCGGTATTATTCACCGCGATGTTAAACCGGCTAACTTCTTGCTGCGTGTCGAGAGCGGCAATACGGTACATTTGTTGCTCTCAGATTTCGGGCTGGCTAAAGCGTATTCATCGAACAGCGCCACCAGCCACATATTAGGTACGCCTATCTACATGGCTCCCGAACAATTTGAGGGCGCGGCAGTGCCGGAAACCGACCAGTACTCGCTAGCCGTCATGCTCTATTACCTGCTGGCCGGACGCTCGCCCTTTGAAGGCGAGCCAATGCGACTGATGAACCAGCACCTGACCGCGCCGCCACCGCCCATAACGGCCTTTAACGCCGCGTTGCCGGACAGCATTGACAGGGTATTAGCGCGCGCGCTGGCGAAAAAACCATCTGAGCGTTTTCCCTCCACTGCCGAGTTTGCCGCCGCTTTCACGCAGGCGGAACAGGACGCGCCCGCCAACATGCGCCCGTTGCTCTCGCTGCCCACGCTGTCGCAGCCAAATCGCTCCGCAAGCTATGCGCCGGTAGCGCCCAATCCCGTCGCCAACACGCCCACGCCGCCCCGTCAAGTCTCAGCCGACCGGGCGTTTCAGCCAACGGCTTATGCAGCGCCGCCAACAGCGCAGGCGGGAGAGTATGCGCGTCCCTTTTCTGGCTCGTTACCCACACCCACCGTGATTGCATCACCACAAGCACCAATATCTCTGCCGCCTGTTCAGCCGCAACAGGCACCGCCCATGCCCCCTGGGAAAGCAGGCGGCGTCAGCAGGCGCAGCGCGTTGGGCTGGATTCTCGGCGGCGCGGCGGTTGTGGTAGTAGGCGGCGGTGCGGGCTTTTACTTCTATGCGCGCAACCGCGCCCCGGATAACGCGAAATTCTTGCTGCGCGGCCATAGCGATGTTGTCACCAGCGTCTTCTGGTCGCCCGATGGAACGCAACTCGTGTCCGGCTCGCGCGACAACACAGCTAAAATCTGGGCGGTCGCCAGCCAGCAAAATACCGCTACATATGTGGGACATAGCGCTCCCGTGCGCTGCGTCGTGTGGTCGCCCGATGGGACGTTGTTGGCCTCTGGCAGCGAGGATCAGACGGCGCAGACGTGGAATAGCGGAGCCGTTCGTCATCATCGCTATGGTCCGCTGGGCGCGATTGTTAGCGCGATAGTATGGGATAGCGCGGCAAACGTAATCCTGGCGGGGACGCTGGGCAACGGTGGACACGCGCTGCCCCTGAGCGGTGGCGCGCCGACACGCAGCCTGCTGAAAACATCGGTTCTCGCGCTGGCTCTTTCCCCCAATGGTTCGTTCCTGGCAACCGCAACGGCTAACGGCGATGTATCCGTGTTTACCACCTCAACACCGCGCAGTACCATCTTCACACGCAAAATGCCCGCCAGCAGCACGGCGTTAAGCCTGGCCTGGTCGTTGGATGGCACAAGGCTGGCGGCAGGTAGTAGTGGCAATTACGCCATTGTGTGGGCGGCGAGCGGTCGCGTTCTTTATAATCTGGCGCATAATGGCGCGGTCAACGGTATGGCATGGAATCCCAACAACGCCAATCAGCTTGCGACGGGCGCGTCCGATGGCACGCTCACTATCTGGGATGTCAGCGGCCCAACTCCAACAAAAACCACCTATAGCGGCTTCGGGGGAGCCATTAACTCC
>DASTKD010000578.1:0-6796 GCA_035716135.1 Ktedonobacteraceae bacterium | reverse complement strand
AGAGTTACGCAAGTATCTACTCAAACAGACTATCAATATCCTCCGTTTGGGGTATGGAAGCTGGACCTACCAAATCACCACCTGGTATTCTTCACCAGAAGAAACAAATAAAGTTACCAGAATTGTTGAATCATGCGACATTCCTTGGGAGGAGCTCCCAGATGACGTTAAAGAAGAACTCATAAGAATAGGGGAAATCGAAGAAGTCGATTTCACCAAAATACGCGATTTCGAAATGCTAGCTGCATAGTATGGGCAAGTAGGCGATTATGGTTTTTCAAAAAATACAGCTATGAATACGAATTAGTAGTTATATGACACGTCGTATCTTTTCATCAAAAAAACACTGACAGGCAAATAGATCGGGTTAAACTGAAGCCAGAATAGCTAACTTGCCCCCAAAAAGAAGAGTTCGCATGTAGGGTGCGAACTCTTCCCCTGCTGTTCATACTCGCTATCTTGCTCCTGATGAAAGCTAAAAGATAGTGAGCTTCTTATTCATGCTACCGCTTAGCTGACTGATGTTGCGGTTCTCGGCTCGGAGACCACACTCAGGGACTCCTCGAAGATGTCCAGGCCCTGCTGGAGTTGCTCGTCGGTGACAACCAGCGGGACGAGGATGCGCAGCACGTTATCGTACATACCTGCTTTAATCAACACCAACCCGCGTTGATGGGCGGCTGATAGCACTTCGCTGGCGGCATGGGCATCCGGTTCTTTCGTTGCACGATCCCTCACCAGTTCTATCGCTGCCATGCCGCCCAGGCCGCGCACATCGCCTACCAGCGAGTACTGCTGCTGGAGATGCATGAATCGTTGTGTGATAATATGCCCGATTTCGCGCGAACGTGCCGCGTAGTCTTCCTTCTCGAACAGGTCAAGCACGGCGAGCGCGGCGGCGCAGGCTACCGGGTTGCCACTATAGGTACCGCCCAGCGTGCCGGGAGGCGGCGCGTCCATAAGTTCGGCGCGTCCAACCACGCCGCTTAAAGGCATACCCGCCGCCAGCGATTTGGCGATAATCACCATATCAGGCTCGACCCCATCGTGATCGACGGCAAACATGCGACCTGTGCGGCAAAAGCCCGATTGAATTTCGTCGGCTACGAACAGGATGTCATGCTTCTCGCACAGGGCTTTAAGCGCGCGCAAGAATCCGGCTGGCGCGGGCATGAAACCGCCCTCGCCCTGCACTGGCTCGATCACGATGGCCGCCACCTGGTCGGCGGCGACTTCGCCCACAAACATGCGCTCAAGCTCAGCAATGCAGTAATCCGAGGCTTCCTGCGGCGTCATGTTCATACGGTAGGGATAGGGGAACGGCGCGCGGTAGACCTCCGGCGCAAAGGGTCCGAAGCGGTGCTTGTACGGCTTGACTTTGGAAGTCATGCTCATAGTCATCAAGGTGCGGCCATGATAGCCATTATCAAAGGTGATGATGGCAGGCTTGCCGGTGGCATAGCGGGCGATCTTCACCGCATTCTCAACTGCTTCCGCCCCGCTATTGAAAAAGATGGCCTTTTTAGGGAATTTGCCCGGCGTGACTTTGATGACACGCTCGGCCAGGTCCACATATGGCTCGTACATCATAACGCTAAAGCAGGTATGCACGAATTTCGCGGCCTGCTCAGCGATGGCCTGCACCACCTCCGGGCGGCTATGGCCGATGTTCATGACGCCAATGCCGCCGGCAAAATCGATATACCGATTGCCATCGACATCTTCAATCACGGCCCCCTCGGCCTTCTCAGCAAATACAGACATGGTAGAGGAAACGCCGCGCGCCACAAACTGCTGGCGACGAGCCAGTAACTCGCGCGATTTTTCTCCGGGGATGTCAAAATACGTCTTGTTGTCGGTCATTGGAGCCTCCTGATTTCAAGAAGAGCAAGCAGAGAGCCAGCTATATTTCACACACTGTCTTGATACCATTTTAGCATATCTTCCAGGAAACTAGAGCGGCCAAGTTGCCCATAAAAGATCAGCCATCGTCACTTTTCTTGAGCAAATCCAGACTATTTTGCTCGATATTCATCATCCTTATTTACTTTCTGCGTCATATACTCACTTTTGCGAAAAGGTCTCCTACAGCGAAAAAGGAGAAAGAAAAGGTCATGCCGCTATGATTACTCTTGAACGTATCCTACCAGTTGAGGCAAACAACCGGTTTTCCTGGTGGCATTTTTTGCTCGATAGTTTGCTGGCAATCACAGGCACTATGATGCTCACCGCGATCATTTTCTTGTTCAAACTCTACCCGCGCATTCCCAACATCTCAATTATCTACCTGCTCGTGGTGCTGGCGCTCGCAAGCACGCGCGGGCGCTACGCTTCAATCCTCGCATCCATCGTCGCCTTTCTCTCTTTCGATTATTTTCTCGTACCGCCGCTCTTTGTCTTAACCATTAATCGCGCCGAAGAATGGATCGCGCTCTTCGTTTTCCTGGTAACGGCTATCATCACAAGCCAACTGGCTGTAGCCCTGCGCGAGCGCGCTTTACAGGCGTCACGTAGAGAGAGGGAGACACACATCCTCTACGACCTGGTGCGCATCACAAATCAGGAAGCGAAGCCGGAACGCCAGCTTCACACTATCGCACAGGCGGTTGTCGATGTGCTGTCGTCCTGGGGTGTGCATGATTGCGCCATTCTCCTGCCTGACATAAACGGAAACTTGCAAATCCAGACCAGCGCGTATCAACTGGCGGAAGAGATTGCATTGTCTTCCGATGAGAAAGCTATCGCCTCCTGGGTGATGTCTCACGGTCGCACTATGGGCCTGTATGATGATGGCAATCTTGCTTCCGCGACTTCCCCTCGTTTTACGCAGCACGTCATCGTACATAGCACGACAGCGGGCCGGGCAGTACACCGCTCGTTGCGCCTGATTCCCCTCAAATTAGGACAAAAGGTGGTGGGAGTTTTGCGGCTGCGCGTGCTGGACAACCCACACATTTTAATGCGGGAAGAGCAACTGGAAGAGGGACGGTCACGGCCAGGCGCTCCAACCTCTTTCTTCTGGACCTTTCTGGACCAGGTGACTGCGCTGATCGAGCGAGCGCGCCTGCAAAGGGAAAACCTGCGCATCGAGATTTTACAACGCACCGATGCCCTGCGCGCCGCCCTGCTCTCCTCGGTCTCACACGACCTGCGCACGCCTCTAACCTCGATTAAAGCGTCCGCAAGTTCCCTCTTGCAGGAAGATGTCGAGTGGAATAAAGAAGAGAGACAGGGTTTCGCGCAGGCTATCGAGCATGAAGCCGACCGCCTCAACCGCCTGGTGGGCAATTTACTCGACATGTCACGCATCGAAGAAGGCGCGCTCGTACCCGAAAAAGAAGAATACTCACTTACCGCGCTCATTCACGATGTGTCAGGGCGTCTGGAGCCACTCCTGCGCGGTCGTGAGGTGCGCACACACCTGCCACCAGACGATCTGCTACTGGTGAATCTGGACTACCTGCAAATCGACCAGGTTTTGACCAACATTATCGAGAATGCCGTGCGTTACACACCGGCAGGCTCGCCGCTCGAGGTGAGCGCGCACCATGAGGGGAGTCAAGTAGAAATTAGCGTGGCCGATCATGGGCCGGGTATACCATCCACCGATCTTACGCGCGTGTTCGATAAGTTTTATCGCGTCCTGCACGATCAACATACCGCCGGGTATCCTGTGGGTTCAGGTCTGGGGCTGGCCGTATGCAAGGGTCTGGTTGAAGCGCATGGCGGGCATATCCGGGCGGAACTGCGCGAAGGTGGAGGGCTTATCATCTTCATTGTGTTGCCAATCGGCTCACCGGAAAGGAACGTGGCATGAGCAAAAATGGAGCATCGATTTTAGTAGTCGATGACGAGCGCGAAATTGTGCGAGTCTTACATCGCGCCCTCAAAGCGCATGGCTACAGCGTCCACACCGCAAGTAATGGCGAGGAAGCAGTTGATGCCGCTTCCGCGCTGCGCCCGGACCTCGTCTTGCTCGATCTGCTGCTGCCGGGCATGAGTGGCCTGGAGGTATGTCGCCGGGTGCGAGCTGCGTCGAATGTGCCGATTATCGTGCTTTCGGTGAAGGATGCGGAACGCGACAAGGTCGAAGCGCTCGACCTGGGAGCCGACGATTACGTCGCCAAGCCCTTTGGCATTGAAGAAGTGCTGGCTCGCGTGCGGGTTGCCTTGCGCCGGGCCATCCAGCCGTCCAGAGGTGCCGAGCCACGCTTTCAGAACGGTCCACTCTGCGTCGATTTTGCGCGGCGACAGGTCGAACTCGGCGGGCATGAAGTTTCGCTGACCCCCACGGAGTTCGACTTACTCAAAGTCCTCATCATCCACCGGGGCAAGATTCTCACACGGCAAATGCTCTTGAAAGAGGTCTGGGGAGACCAGGCACACGCCAGAACTCACAGCCTGCACGTCTATGTAGCGCAACTACGCCAGAAAATCGAGCCTGCGCCTGAACGACCGCAATTCATCCTGACTATTCCAGGTGTGGGCTACCGCTTCAATGACCTGACTGAACATTGAGGTAAAAACGCAAAGGTTGCATAGTTCCTCAAGCTCTCTTGAGCATGTCTTGAGGATTCTTTCAGGCACTTTGAGAAAATCCATAAGAGAGAGCGGCATATCCAGAACGCACATTTACCTCTTTAGAGTTACAGTGAGGATGAGAAAGAAAAAAACGGTGCATGTCGGTCTGCGCCGCTATTCACTTCGTTCTCAGGAGGCTTTGATGAAGACAGCACGCTGGCTGCTGCCCTTTACCAGTGGAGTTGACATGCTCGCTATCGATTACGTGGTGCGCCTGGCGGGAAGCACTGGCGCTATGCTGATTCCCGTATCGCTCGTCTGCGCCCCGCCTGAAGGAGCGCGTCTTGAACATATCCAGCAATCGAAAGATTTCCTTGAAGCCGTACAACATAAAGCCGCGCGGTACGGGGTCGCCGTTGAACGCTTCGAGGTCTTCACTCCAAATGTGCTGCAAAGTATCAGGACGCTTGTATATGAAATGTGCTGTGATGGGATTGTCCTACTGACCAGCGGGGAACAGACCCGTTTGATGCAGGACGAGGAGATAAAGCAATTACTTGTCGAGCCACCTACCGCGCTCGTACTTATTCGCCTGCCCGGTTATAGCATCTCACCCCCAGATTCACGCTGGCTCCTCTCCAGGTGGCACAGATACAAAATGCGCCAATTATAGAGGAGCCATTGTGGATCAGGACAGAACAGCGTCATTTAAGATGACCACTTATGCAAGAAGAAAGGAGGCGATAAACATGTCTGGAGCGCGTATCTTACTGGTAGAAGACGATGAGGTGCTATGCGAGTTGATTCTGCGCAATTTAGAGATACGCGGACACGAGGTTCGCGTCGCGGAAGACGCTCAAACAGCGCTCGCTCACATACGAGCCACCTCGTTTGACCTTATCATCCTCGACATCTGCCTGCCCGATCAAACTGGTTGGGATGTGCTGCGTACCGCGCAAAAGGAAGGTCGGCTCTCTCCATTAGAGATGCATGGATACACCGGGCAGTTGCCTGTCGTTGTGCTTTCGGCGGTACGGGTAAGCCCTGGTCGCCTGCAAGAATTTCACCCACTGGCCTATCTACCCAAACCATTTCCTATGGAGGCCATCCTGCGTCTTGCAGCCGAGGCAGCGAGTCGCAGAAACGGCGAGGCCATCTCCGAAGATGATAAAGGGGAAAGGGCTGAAAGCTCCCCATTCATATTGCCCTACGAGGAGGATTTGTATGCTTGACGCGATTATCGTGCTGGTAACTATTGTTATGTTTGTAGCATTTATCGGTTTCACCGAGGGCTGCGAACGGCTATAGGAAAGGAAGAAATGACTATATGAATTCAGCGCTTGAGTATATCCTGGTGGGCATTGTCACGCTGGGCGTGCTGATTTACTTAATGATCGCGCTGCTGGCCCCCGAAAAATTTTAACGTTGTCTCATTAGTACATAAGTGAGGTAAAATTATGCCTGTAACACTCAATAGTGTCCTGCAGGTAGTCGTTTTCCTGGTCATCGTGCTGCTGCTGACTAAACCGGTCGGTCTGTACATGTACAAGGTTTTCAACGGACAGCGCACCTGGCTCTCGCCCGTCTTCGTCCCCGTGGAGCGCCTCTTTTACCGCCTCTGCGGCATCAACGAAGAAGACGAGCAGAAGTGGACGGGCTACATGATCTCCGTGTTGATCTTCAGCGTGGCGGGCATGTTGCTCCTCTATCTATTGGAGCGCACCCAGCAGTGGCACGGACCGCTCTTCAACCCGCAGAATCTTCCCAACGTGGAGCCGCAACTGGCCTTCAACACTGCCGCTAGCTTCACCACCAATACCAACTGGCAAAACTATACGGGCGAGCAGACTATGAGCTATCTGACACAGATGGCCGGCCTGGCCTTTCACCAGTTCGTCTCCGCTGCTGCCGGCATCGCTATGGCAGTGGCGCTGGTACGCGGCCTCGCCCGGCGCAGCGCGCAACACCTGGGCAGTTTCTGGGTAGACCTCGTGCGCTGCACACTGTATATCCTGTTGCCCATCTGTATTGTGGTGGCGCTGGTCTTCGTCTCGCAGGGCATGATCCAGAACTTCAACGCCTACACGGTCGTACATACCCTCAACGGGCAGACACAAACCATCGCCCAGGGACCGGTAGCCTCGATGGAGGTCATCAAAGACCTGGGAACAAATGGCGGGGGCTTCTTCAATGTCAACTCGGCGCATCCCTTCGAGAACCCCAACGCACTGACCGCCCTGCTAATCATCCTGTGCGAGATCACCCTGGGGGCCGG
>DASTKD010000577.1:0-2890 GCA_035716135.1 Ktedonobacteraceae bacterium | reverse complement strand
CTTCCCTGGAAGAACGCATCCTGGCACAGGCCCTGGAAAACGTCGAGCTGGCAGAGCGCCGCCTGCGCGAGATACAGCGCCTGGTGGGGGATCGCGAAGCCGTTCTGGCCTGATTCGTCTCTCTTACCCATCTGGAAGGATAGGCTCCTTCCAGATAAACGGCAGCAGCTTGCTTTGATACCCATTTCAATGGTTCAATAGCCCACACTGGCGCGATATTTCCTACTCCACGCCTTTGCATGCATCAATATTCTTCTCCTTCGTTATCCTTCGTTTCTTCACATAGAAGTTCATCAATTTCATGCACGATGAAATCACATTCCGTTATAAGCGATAGACTGCTTTCTTAAATAGAGTATTTTTTGTATCCTTTTTCTACTTTGTCCCGTGTACATCTTTGGTAGTCGTAACAGGAAACGACAAAAGTATAAACGCAGTTGGAAGTAGTGATTTAAGGAGGTACTTCGTGAAAACGTGGAACAGTCCAATGGTAGTGAGTGTTTTCAAGGACAATGGGCAGGCGCAACAGGCCATCGCTGATCTTGAGCAGGCAGGTTTTCGTGCCGACCAGATTCGTTATTCGGTGAAGCGCGGCGGCGGCGGCATCGCTGATGACCTGCAGCGCATGGGCATCCCAGACCGAGAAGCCAACTTCTATAATAACGAATTCGACCAGGGCCACACCATTGTGACGGTCAACACCAACGACCACCAGCAGCATGCCTATGATATCCTGATGCGCGACGGTGGCTACGACGCCAACATGGGCGATGTGCGCGGGCAAAATGCCGGTCCCTACGCGGCCACGACTGCTGCTAACTACGGAACCACCGCGAACGTCAATCAGACGGAGACGCAGGATATCCCCCTACGCGAGGAGCAGTTGCAAGCCAGGAAGGAAAATGTTCCGGGCGAGGTTGATATCCACAAAGATATCGTGACCGAGCAAAAGACGATCAACGTCCCGGTCTCACACGAGGAAGTCTACGTCGAGCGCCGCCCGGTTTCTGGTCAGCCACGCACAGACGCTGGTCCTCTTGATGAGAGTGCTGAGCAGGACATTCGCATCCCCGTCAACGCGGAAAGGGTGGACGTGGTAAAGGAGACGGTCCAGACTGGCGAAGTCAGAGTTGGCAAGCGTGTGGTGCAGGAGAACGAGCAGTTCACCGACACTGTCAAGCGTGAAGAACTGAACGTTGACCGCCAGGGTGATGTCGATATCGAGAGCAACCTGCCGGACAACAACCCGGACAATGCTTAACGCATAAGGTAAAAGCTGGTAAAAAAGCAGGAAGGATGGCAAAAATTGCCATCCTTCCTGCTTTTTTAGGAAGATAATGAACATGGACAAACTCATCCGACAAAAGGAACGCTGTAGGGGCGCGATGGATCGCGCCCCTACGGATTTCAGCTACGCTAAGCACTATGCATAGCTTCAGTTTCTTGCAACAACAGACCCTCTTCGTAGATGCGGCGAATGACATCCTCGATTTGTGGCTCCTGAAAGGTGACATCATGCAGGCGGTGGCGTGCGCCGAGCCAGGAGACCAGTTCATGCGCTGGCATGGCCTCACGACTGAAGTTGAGCCAGATGCGCGGTGCCTCCGCACGTACCAGGCGCACACCTTCCGGCAGATCGCTGAGTACGGGCTGTCCCACGCTATCTGTTGATAAAGCGGCCAGTTCGGCGGCGTCCAGCACAGCGATAAGTGTGCGCTCGCCGCCAAAACGCTCGCGGATCGCCTCAACCGTTCCATCATAGAGCTTGCGCCCGTGATCGATGATGAGCATACGCGGGCAAAGCATTTCCACATCATCCATATCATGCGTCGTCAGCAGCACGGTCACGCCTTTTTCAGCGTTGATCGTCAGCAGAAATTCGCGAATGCGCGCCTTTGCCACCACATCCAGCCCGATGGTTGGCTCATCCAGGTAGAGTAGTTCGGGATCGTGGAGCAAGGCAGCCGCGAGGTCGCCGCGCATCCGCTGGCCGAGCGAAAGCTGGCGCACAGGCGTATCCAGAAACTCGTCCAGATCGAGCATCTTGCGCAGGCGTTCCAGGTTAGCATGATGCCGCTGCTCCGGCACGCGGTAGAGATGGCGCAGCAGGCGCAGCGAATCGATCAAGGGCAGGTCCCACCAGAGTTGCGTGCGCTGCCCGAAGACAACACCGATCCGCGCCGCCAGTTCGCGCCGCTGGCCCTGTGGATTCAGACCTGCAACGCGCATCAAGCCACCCGAAGGCGTTAGGATGCCCGTCAGCATCTTGATGGTCGTGCTTTTTCCCGCGCCATTTGGCCCAACCAATCCGATCATTTCGCCGCGCTCAACCGACAGCGACAGATCCTGCACCGCCTTCACAAGCCGCACCTCCGGGTCGACAACGCTGCGCAAGCCTCCCAGCAGCCCCGGTCGCCGACGCGCCACACGAAACACCTTACTCAGACCCCTTGCCTCAATCATCGTCATGAGCTTTTTCCTCTCTTTTGAAGTTAACATGTGGAATAGTTTTCATTCAACGTAATACTGCACACGTATTTACAGTTCGTTCCCGGAAACAATAACAATAGAAGAACGCCTTGATTTCAGTAAGAGTGAGGAACACGCGGACAACACGAAAACCCAGTATTCACTCGTAAAGAGGAAGTACTGGTTCTCTTTCGCCTTTTCGCGGGTTTTGCGAACAAGCAGGACAGCCATGAGAGACGTATGGCTATTCCCTATCCGCATCCCACAGTAACATTTGACCTCTGATCGAGGTTTAGCGTGACAATACTATATCATGCTACGATGGCGGCGGTCAATCTTTCAGTTCAACAACACACAGGGCAAACGAGCAAAGGCTGAGCGCAATGCCTGGCATTGCGCTCAGCTTTTGCTCGTTTGCCCT
>DASTKD010000576.1:0-2907 GCA_035716135.1 Ktedonobacteraceae bacterium | reverse complement strand
TCTCCCTTTGGCTCGTACCTGGCGTCGCAGCATCGTGATGCTCGTTGCGCCACGCAACTGGTGTCCCTTCGATCCACGGACTGCATGACGCTCTTGTTGAGGATTTCATCCATGCAACGATACCTGACAAGTATAACGGATGAGAACAAGAGGCCAGCTGCCTGATCTACCAGTATTCACCCGAAGGCTCACTCCAGGCCAACGAAAGTGACCAAGATCCCCAGAATCTCACCACCCTTGAGTCAAATTCCCACAGGTGTTTGAGGAAATTGATGCGGAGATGCTGTGTATCCCGATCAGCGATACACGCTACAGCACCAAAATGGGTATCTTTGTTTTTCTTATAGCCGTGAATAAATGATTACACACATACACTTGAGTATGGGGAACTGCGCAAATTCCCGCGTGTGAAGAAGGGATCATAGCAGTAACCAAAACTATTAGCGGTGTTTGCTTTTTGCGCCTGTTCTCAAAAATATACGAATTTGCCACACTAAAAAAAACGCGAGGACAACGATCACTATCGATAAAGCAGGGAACACGATTTTCGGCAGAATGCTTGAACTGGCAGTTTGTGGTAGAGCTAGCTTTGTCGAGGGCGTGGAAGTAGAAGTTGGCGTGAAGGCAGGGGGATAGAGGCCAGTTATGATAAAGTGTGGGCTTCCAGTAACAGGAATTGTGTAGATGATCTGCCGTTCGAGCAGGTCGATCATAGCAACTTTGCCTCCGCGCAAGGCGACAAAGCCAAGCTGTCCATCACTGGTAATGGCAACCGAGGTTGGTGAAAGACCCAGGTGAATGACGCGATCTGGCTCCTTTGGCAGGGTTGGCATGTCTGGACCAACCGGGGCCAGCACATCAAGAAGGTCGTGCAGGGCATCCGGTACATAGACTTCACCGCTGATCTCATCAAAGTCCATTATGCCAGATGAGGTACCGGATACGTAAGCCAAGTTGGGCGCGCCGCCATCTGCATACACGGCGAGAGAGCGAGGCAGCATGGCTAAAGCAAGAGCGAACATGAGTGATAAAGGTAGAAGAACTCCATACCGCCTCGCAGACGTTCTCATTCCTGGCATATCCTTTCGTAGATGCTCTCTGTCGCTGCTACTTTACGTCAGGAAGATTCGTGTTGTCCAGTATTCCACTTTTGGGCTACCGTACCGGGGCTACTACGAATGTAGTCCCGGTAAGTACGTGTGGACTTTGACCGTTAGGAGGATTAGATCACCGGATCGGTTTGACCGTCGGTCATGGCCTGCGGACCGGCATGTAGCGCGCCTCCACCGCCATCGAAAGGTGTGCCGGGGATGTTGGGATTGTTCAAGACCTGGCGCGCCGCCTTCACTCCGTCGAACCACATTCCCACATGTTCCAGTTGGACACCAGATGCCTCCCCCGTCTGATCGGTTGACGTTACTGTTGATAAGCGATTATTGGCCGCGAACGCTCCCAGTGTTATCAGGTGAAAAATCGACTCGGCGCTGCCGTCGCCGCGCGTGATAACATCCCCCACGTACTCCGCATGGCCGAACGGTTTGGCGGAAAGCTCGGTGAAGAAGACGGTAAACTTCGTGTTGGGCGGCATATTTTGCACATCCACAATCACTGTATCGAAATCGCTGATGGCCGGATTGCCCTCAACGACTGTGACAAGCGCGGTGGCGTTCGGGAAAAGCTGCTTGATGCTTACCGGAACCAGCGGGAATTGCACAATCACCGAAGGGTCTGCCGAAGCCAGCACTTTGACGGTTGGCGCTTCCTGCTGCCCGAAAGATGGAGTGCGCAGGGCGATTTGCGTTGTAGGAAAAGTGGGGCTGCCTCCAGTGCTGCTGCCGGGTGTGCCTGTACTGGTAGCTGGTGGAGTTTCTGATGCTGAGCAGGCGCTCACCAACAGCCCCAGGAGCATTACCATTGCCAACAGCCATTGCGCTTTGAAAACTTTTGTAACTGACATGAACTGGCTCCTCTCTTAGAATACTGGCAAGGTCTGCCCGTCGGTCATGGCCTGCGGGCCAGCGTGTAAAGGTGGATTCCCTGCGTCAAAGATGGTTCCCGTCAGAGATGGGTTGTTCAGTACCTTTTGCGCATCCTGAAGCGAGCTAAACCACATGCCCATATGTTCAAGATTGATACCCGAGGTTACGCCCTCCTGCCCATCTACCGAGGTGCCGGGGTTGCGCGCGTCCATAGCAAAGGCAACGAAGGCGATACACTGGAAGATCGTTTCACCGCTGCCATCCCCACGCGTGGTCAGATCAGCCACATACTCAACATTGCCGAAAGGCTTATTGGCAAGCTCGATGAAGAAGATGGTAAAGGTGGTATTGGGCGGCATATTCTGCACATCAACCGTAATGGTATCGGAAAACGCATTGTTGCGATCTCCACGCACAATCGTTACCAGCCCGCTTGCATTTGGAAACGCCTGCTTGACGCCGCTTGGTACCAGCGGGAACTGTACGATGGTGGTCTGGCCCAACGAATTCAGCACGTTGACGCTGCGCGAAAGCTTCCCTTCGAGTTGTAACTGGCGCAAAAAGGCATCGTTTGCATTGAAACTGCCGGACTCCACCAGTGGCTTCGCGGCAGTACGGGACGTAGAGGGAACTGCCGTAGCTGCCGAGGCTACGCCGACTTGCATACTCAGCACTAACAACAGACCAGCCAGTGGAATAGCGCATTTTGATAAGATGCGACGAACAAATTGCATAGTTTTGCTCCTTTGTTTTCAGGATATTCATCCGCATCCAGGCTTAAAACACCGGATTGGTTTGTCCGTCGGTCATGGCCTGCGGGCCAGCATGGAGAGGAGGGTTGCCGCCGTCGAATAATGTGCCTTTCAGGGTGTTATCGCCCAACGCTTTCTGCGCATCTTGTAGCGAGGAGAACCACATGCCAAGATGC
>DASTKD010000575.1:0-4162 GCA_035716135.1 Ktedonobacteraceae bacterium | reverse complement strand
CTATCGGTGTTGGCCTCCAGAGGCACACTTGTTGGTCATGTTCCACTAGTATAAACGATGCAATCAAGTTTGACACAAGCAAACAGTACCAAAATCGCGTTATCTTTTTCTTTTCGGATTTTTCCTGCGGCGGCTGGAGGTCTTTCTCCTGTGAACAGATGCTTTAGACGAGGCCAGTTGTAGTGGCGATTGAGCCTGTTGCCTCCTCTGTGTAGTAGGTGTGGCATCGGCATTGTGCGGAACGTTTGCAAGGCGTGGCATGGTAAAAAGCGATCCCCAGCCATTGACAAAATACTGCGAAATGGCATTGAAAAGTAGGGAAGTTATGCGATACAGCGCGAGTCCAGCGGCAAGTTGCCACGCGATGAAAATGGAGATGCCCACCAGAATCAAAGGGAGGATGAATTGCATGATTTGCGTCACCTGAAACATGGCATCCTGAATTTCTGTGATAGTATGTGGCTGCGACATGCGTACTTGCACAAAGGTCATCGCGCCTGCCAGGAATGGCAGGATATGAGATGGATCGGGCAGTGCCAGCGAAATGTGCCAGCCAGCATTGATCCAGCTAAACCAGTTGAGATCAATACCTGGCACGCTGGTCAGCCGGGGTAGAAAAGGATAGAGGAGAGCGTTCAGATCGGCGAGTTTTGCTTGATGAAGCACGATATTCAGCGCGAGGTAGAGGCCGATAAAAATGGGTAGTTGAATGAGAAGTGGTAAATAGGGAGAACGCCGGGTAATACCATGTTGTTTGTATAGCTCCTGCGTCGCCTGACGTTGCGCTCGCAAATCGCGCGCATGTTGCCGGCGTATCTCCGCCAATTCTGATCGCAAAGCAAATGTCGTTCGTGCTGATTTGAGCTGTCGCAGTGTCAGTGGGAGCAGCGCAAGCGATATAGCAACTGTCAAAATGATGATTGAGAGACCAAAATCACCGAAGAGGTGATAGAGGAACATGAGAGCATTAAAGATAGAATAGGTGAAGAGATGATTAAAGATGCCTGTGATGAGATTCATAAGTCCCCTCCGGCTTTCTTGCTGATCGAGAGACGATGGTGTTCTGCTTCTCTAGCTTGAAAAATAAGTAAACCTGCCATTCAGCATGTCTATTATTTCATGTTTCCTACGAATCATCTGTCCAGCGGGTTGCAGTTCCATGTATGAACGCCTAAAATTATATTGTTTTCAACAAACTTACAGAAGGAGATACGAACGTATGGCTATGCTGATCTTCAAGGTAATAGTTTTTTTGTACAATCTATCGGGTGGGCGTATTGGAGGTAAGATGGGTAACGTGTCTGTCCTGCTGCTCACGACGACGGGGCGCAAGACTGGCAAGCAGCGCACACTGCCTCTGGTCTACATTAGAGACGGTTCAGACTATGTCGTTACGGCGTCAGCAAATGGGGCCGACAGGCACCCCGGCTGGTTTTTCAATATCCGGGCCAACCCCCAGGCAACCATCCAGATAAAAGATAAGCACATAAAAGTGACGGCTGAAATCGCGGGGCCGGAGAAGAAGCCCGAACTCTGGGCGCGACTGGTAGAGCTAGCGCCGAACTTTGCCGGCTATCAGAAGCGCACCAGCCGTGAAATCCCGATGGTGATTTTACATCCTGTAGAGGAACGTTTAAGCGCTTAATATAACACATGAGGAGAGAAGCACCCAGGCCGCTTTGCAGCCTGGGTGCTTCTCTCCTCATGTATAGTGATGGTATATTTTACTTCAGGTCGGTGGTGGCAACGAACCATTTGCCGAACTTTCCCTCGCCGTTGGTTTGGCCGGGAGCGCTATCGCCCGAAAACGTGTAAAGCATGTGTCCATTGTACTCAACCTGGCTGCCGTTAGCCGTCGTCACCGCCGTTAGCGTGCCTGAGAGCGTACTCGCGGCGCTCGGTGCGCCAGAACCAGTCATTAAGAGTGGCGGCCACGCTTGAGCGCACGAACCGGTGCAGGCGGTGGTAGTAGCGGTATCCGGTGTGAAGTAGTACAGGGTCAAACCCTGGGCGTTGGTCAGGATTGTGGTTGACTTGCCTTGCACGGTTGCCGTCGTTGTCTTGACGAGGGCAGCGGCAGTAGCTGGCGTGGTTGCGACTGGCGCGGGCGTCGTCGCGGCAGGCGTGGGCGTGCTGCCGCCGGAGCCTGTGGTGCTGCCACAGGCTGCGACAACCATTGCCAGTAACAGGACGATAGTAATGGGAAAAGCGCGTCTGAAATTTTTCATATCTGTTCCTTCTGATCAGTCTTAGTCAAATTCGGCTGGTGCCGATATTCTTCTGTTGACCAATACGCAGAAGGTTACAGCCTATTCTTCCCAGAACTGCTTGACCCAGCCACGCTTAGACATGATACGGCGTAGTTCGATGGTGGGCGTGTAGCTGGACATGATGTAGACAGTGCCGCCGGGGCCAGCGTTTTTGAGCGCGGCGTCCAGAGCTGCTTCGCGGTCGATGATCGAGGTGATATGATCGGCGGGTACGTCAGCGTATTTCAGGCGCATCACCAGTTCGTCGGGGCGATTACCGCTGCATACTACATCGGCGATATTATGCGTCATCGGTTCGACATCCACATCCCACAGCCACGAGAAATCTTCGCCGTCAACCAGAGTGTGGCTGGCTGCCAGCAGCAGGTGTTTCTGGCCGGGATGTTGGGCGATCAGGCGCAGCATGAGGTTGAACGAAGTGGGGTTCTTGACGAAAGAAAGATAAACGGTCTGATCGCCCGCCGTGATCTTCTCCAGGCGACCAAAAGCGGTTTGCATGTGGGCGAGCGCGCCGGGCATCTTTTCTTTATCCATACCCGCCGCCAGGGTTGCGCCGATGGCTGCCGCCGCGTTATAGACGTTGTGCAGGCCGGGGATGGAAACGTCGAGCGTCATATTGCCCTGGGGCGTGCGCAGTTCGACGTGCGTTGACCCCTGTCCATCAGAGGCGGGTATGACCGATGTGGCGGCAATATCGAGCGGCGGCAGCGTATAGCCACAGTTGGGACAGCGATAGAGTCCCAGGTGCGACAGGTAGGCTATTTCGTAGTGCAGGTCTTCCTGGCAATGGATGCAGCGTATGACATCCGCCGATCGCTCGGGTAACTTCTCGCCGACTTCTTTTGTTTCCAGGCCGAAGTAGAGCAACTTCGCTTTCGCGTGTTGCCCAAAGTTAGCGACCTGTGGATCGTTGCCATTTAATAATACCGTGCAACTTTCGGGCAAGGAATTGATGACCTTATCAAGCGCATTAGCGACTGCGTAGATTTCGCCGTAGCGGTCCAGTTGGTCGCGGAAAATATTGGTGATAACCACCACGTCGGGTTGAATTTCTGGTACAACATGAGGCATGGTGCCTTCGTCAACCTCAAAAAGCAACACGTCGCTATCGAGATGGCCGAAGATACTGGCGAAATTGACGGCGACTGAGGTAACGCCCTGCAACAGGTTGGAGCCTGAACGATTGTGTGAGACGCGCTTGCCACAGGCTTTGGCGATGGTAGCAGTCATACGCGAAGTGGTCGTTTTGCCATTGCTGCCCGTAATCACAATCTTTTTCGCTTTGCTCGCGCCAATGACCGATTTCAGCACATTGGGATCGATGCGCCGCGCCACCATGCCCGGCAAACTGGTGCCGCCGCTCACGCGCAGCAAACGCCCCGTGCCGCCTACCAGTTTCCCCGCCGAAATTGCCAGCGCCAATCGCGCCCTGCTCAGGCCCGACGGCGCGCTAATTCTGCCATTGCTCTGCTCTATTCCATCTTTCACCATTATTATGTATACCTCTTTGATTGTTATTTTCTATGCATGTATGCCGCGTGCAGTATAACAAAATAGCGGGGCGGGGACAAGTAACTGACCCTTTATTCTTGTTGAAACGCGCCAGCCTTCAGAGGCCATCATCCCCTGCCCGTCTATATCTTCTGGCACGTATTCGTATTCGTATCACATTGAACAGTGCCGTGTTCAAATTGCTGGCTATAGATGCCGGCAACGGGCTTTGTCGCTAGTTTGTTTGGATAGCCAAAGGTCTGTAAGCCCCCGTGCGCATCGAAATAGGCCATGATTGGTCCAGAAATGCTGAAGCCGGTGTAGACGTAGTAGCGTCCGTGATCGGCGGTCGGGATGGTGAAATCCTTTGTGTCTTTGGCGAAAAAGTTCCACAGGTAGTC
>DASTKD010000574.1:0-5211 GCA_035716135.1 Ktedonobacteraceae bacterium | reverse complement strand
GAACGGGATCATACTCCCAACAGGACGCGGGCGACGCCAAGCGTCCCCTCCCCTCATCCGCTCCTCCCCCGCCCCTACGGATGAAGGGGGCATTTGGTCGCCGAAGTTCAATAGGCCATGTCACACTGTCAATCCCAATATCTTCGTCAATCGCAAAATCTCCGCGCCACCATTCGCGTCTTTGTTGGCGACAGCGGCTTCCGCTGCCTGGCGCAAGAGAAACAACGCTTGCGGCGTGTTCAGGTCGTTTTCCATGGCGGCCATAAAGAGGTCGTGCAAGACGCGATCTTCGCCGCTCTGGTCGCCGGTGATGTCGCGCACGCGCTGGAAGAGGGCGACCGTTTCGGTGGCGACTTGCAGGTCTTCGGGGAAACATTCCCAGGGATAGCGATAGTGGTGATTTTGCAGGGTGATGCGAATGGCATCGGCGCTGTACCTTTTGAGCAGATCGCTTACCAGTGTCAGGTTGCCCAGCGATTTGCTCATCTTTTCGCCGTCCTGATGCACCATGCCCGTGTGCATCCAGATGCGCGCGAAAGGGGTCATGCCTGTAAAATGTTCGGATTGCGCGATCTCGCAGGTATGATGCGGGAAGGCCAGGTCTGCCCCGCCGCCGTGAATGTCGATTTGCGGGCCAAGATATTTCATCGACATGGCGCTACACTCGATATGCCAGCCGGGACGACCGGGACCCCAGGGGCTGGGCCACACCGGTTCGCCGGGTGCCTGCGCCTGCCATAGCACGAAGTCGAGCGGGTCGCGTTTGCGCGGGTCGTCGGGGAAATTGCCGCGCTCATTGGCGATGGTCAGCATGGCGGCATAGTCGTTCAGGCCGATAGCGCGGCCCAGGTTGCCAAAATCGGGGTCGCGTTTGACGCTGTAATAGACGCTGCCGCCGCTTTCATAGGCGTAACCCTCGGCAAGCAGGGTTTGCACAATTTCGATCATGGCTGGCGTTTCTTCGGTGGCGCGCGCGTAGACGTTGGGGCGGCGCACGTTGAGCGCGTCCATATCGCGTAAAAAACGCGCGGTTTCGCGGTTTCCCAGGTCATCCCACGTCAAGCCCAGTTCGCGCGACTTGCGCAAAATATCGTCGTCGATGTCGGTCACGTTCTGCACATAATTGACGGTATAGCCGCGCGATTCCAGGTAGCGAATCAGTGTATCGAAGGAGACATACGTGAAGGCATGACCCAGGTGCGTCGTGTCATAGGGCGTGACGCCACATACGTAGATGCGTACCTTCCTGTCTTCGAGCGGAACAAAGTCTTCCAGCGATTGGGATAGCGTGTTGAACAATTTCATCGTGCAGATTCTCCAGGACCAAACAGACGAACGGCGTTAGCGGTGGTGACGCGGGCAATCTCTTCTAACGTCACGCCCCGAATTTCCGCCAGCTTTTCAGCCACATATTTAACAAAAAGAGGTTCGTTGCGTTTCGCGTGCAGGGGCTTTGGCACCAGGTAGGGGCTATCGGTCTCGACCAGCACGCGCTCCAGCGGAACCATACGCGCCACGTCTGGCAGCGCGTTGCCCTGTTTCGTGAGCGGCCCGGCGAACGAGAGCATGAAGCCCTCGAATGCGAGGCATTCCTCCGCCTGCGCCACATCGCCTGAGAAGCAATGAAAGACGCCGCGCAATCCCTGCCCATGCGCTCGCAACAGCTCGATCACATCATCGTGTGAGTCGCGCACATGAATGATGCAGGGCAGATGGCATTCGCGTGCCAGCTCAAGATGTGCCACAAATACGGCGCGTTGCGTGTCACGCGGCGAAAGCATCCGAAAATAATCCAGCCCGAACTCGCCAATCGCCACCACTTCCGGCTCTTTCGCCATCTTGCGGTAATGCGCGCCTACCTCTTCGTTGTAGGTAGTCGCGTCATGCGGGTGCGTGCCGACGCCCGCGAAGATCATACCAGGATGCGCCTTCGCCAGAGCCAGAGCATGTTCGCTCGAAGCGAGATCACACCCCGGATCAATGATGCGAGTAACGCCTCCCTCAAAGGCGGACTGAATGACGGCTTCGCGGTCGGCATTGAAACGAGCGGTGTCAATGTGGCAGTGGCTATCGACGAGCAATCGAGGTGTCCTTTCGCAATAACAACCGGGACGATTTTCCAGGGCGACCGCAACAAACGTTTACTTCATAAAGTATAGTCTTTGATTTTCAGGGATGTCAAATTTATTTGCATGAGTTCACGAGCAAACCATAAGATAAAATATGCATATATATCCGTTCAGCTTGTACGTATGCAGGGAAAAACAATGTCTAAAGTGCTATTTTTCAATATCGCGGCGCACGGTCATACCTATCCCACCTTGCCCCTGGTCGCGGAACTGGCGCGGCGCGGCGAGCAGGTTATCTATTATTCCACCGGCAGCGCGTTTCAGCAGGTCATTGAGGGCGCGGGAGCCACCTTTCGCAATTCCTCCACCCCCTTTCTTAATGGCGAGACACAGATAGACGAAAGTATGATTAAGGTCGCGTATATGCTGCTCCAGAACGCTCAAGCTTCGCTCGTCGCGCTCTTGCCGCAGGTAAGAGAGGAAAAGCCTGATTACATCATTCACGATGGCCTGTCTCCCTGGGGCAGGTACATTGCGCAAATTATGGGTGTGCCGTCGATTTGCTCGATGACCACCTTTGCCATTCCTCCATTCACCATGCAAAATGTCCGGCAGGTCTTCAAAACGCCGGGCAATGGCAGGCTGCTCTTCAGCAATCCTATGGACGATATGATGCGCATGGCTCTTGGAGGAATGGCGGAGCTTGCGCGTTTTCGAGCGCTTGGGAGAGCGCTGCATAAAATATACGGCATTGCGCAACCCCACCTGATCGATATGTTTTCCAATCGCGCGCCGCTCAACATCGTCTACACCACCAAACAATTTCAGCCATTCGCGGAACTGCTCGATGAGAGTTTCAAGTTCGTTGGTCCCTCCATCGTCACACGCTCCGATCCTGTCTCATTTCCTTTCGACGCATTGGGTGACGCGCCGGTCATCTATATTTCACTGGGGACGGTGTTTAATGAAAAAACAGACTTTTACCGCGCTTGCTGCGAGGCGTTTGGCAGTAGCGACCGGCAGGTAGTGATGTCTGTTGGCACCAGAACTGATATTGCCGCTTTAGGCATGATTCCCCACAATTTTATCGTGAAAGACTTCGTTCCCCAGTTAGAACTATTGCCGCGTACAGCCCTGTTCATCACACACGGCGGCATGAACAGCGTGAGCGAGGCGTTATACTACGGCGTGCCGCTCATGGTCATCCCCCAATCCGCCGATCAGAACCTGGTCGGGCAGCGCATCACCCAGCTTGGAGCCGGAAGAACGCTGCGCCGCACCCGCCTTACCGCCTCGAAATTGCGATCCATCGCGGAAGCAATGCTGGCTCAACCCGCTTATCAACAGGCGAGCGCGCGACTCGGCAAGTCGTTCGGCGTGGCGCAAGGTTATTTACGCGCGGCAGACGAAATTATGGCATTCAAACGTCTAAAGGGTATCCTGTGACATTTTTCCGCCCGGCGCGATAGTAACAGTGAATAGCGCAATGAGGCGGAAAAATCATTCTGATCCCAGGTTCTTTTCCGCCGCGACATTCACAGCCTCAACGCCTGGGCTGGCTGGCTGCCGCCGTCCTGTTTATTCTCCTGGTGGGAAGCATGGCCGTCATCTTCAACCTTGCCCACCAGCATAAAGAAATTACTAACAAGCAGGTGACAAAAAAAGCGACAGCTATATCACACGCTACCGCTACATCTGCTATTCAACCTGACTTCTACGTTACCTTTGATAATACAGTAGAAAAGCTTGAAAGCAAAAGTGGGAAAGTCCTCTGGGCTTATACAATACCAAAAATATTAACTGCGCCTGTCACTATAGCCAACGGCGTTGTTTACATCGTTCCAGGAGATAGCGCTATCTACGCTCTCAACGCGACGAATGGTAAGTTGCTCTGGCAAACCAATGACAGGCATTTTATTGGATCACGTGAGTTCTGTTTAAGCCGAACGGATCAAGCCGCCAGGAGAGCGTGTTCATCGAGATGCAGACCTGGCTTTTTGTCTTGAAAGCTGTAGGCAAGAAGTCCAGCTAACAAATGGACGACAAAATTGGTTGGGCTGCGGTGACGAGAATGTTCAATCTGCGCGCATATTCTTGAGTTGGTCAATAATGGACTCAATGATCGCTCGCTTGCGCAGCAACAGTTTGTCCGACAGGTGCATGAGATGATTCTTCATGTTCTTGCGCAGTCTGGTGATGAGATGCAGCCCGTGTTCAAAGAGCAACTGCGTCAGGGGAGCGGAAATGTAGCCACGATCTCCAAACAACTTGCCTCGCAGTTCTTTCACCAGGTGGGGAACCGGAGTCCGCTCATCCACATTGCCAGGAGTCAGACAACAAGCCAGGAGCTCGCCTCGATCATTGACCGCCAGGTGCAGCTTGAAGCCGTAAAACCAGCCCATGCTGGTCTTGCCACGTTGTGCATCGATGGCAAAGACGCGATGCTGGCTGATCCGTTTGGGATCACACACTTGCAAAGCAGTCGAGTCAATGAAGCTGATGCCCGTGCAAGTTCCATAGCGGCTTTGCAAGTAGGCCAGCAGAGCAACCAGCACTGACGGCATGAGAGCCACAAAGCGCTGATAGCTGACCAGATGAGGAAATTCGCTGGTCAGATGAACCTGGACCTGTTCGGTGTAATAGGCTTTAAAGGTGCGATAATGCGACTGGTGAAAGTGAATGAGAATCGTCATCACCTCACTTGGGTAGAGCTGGCCTCCGCGCTCTCGCTGCCTGCCTGCTGCGAGTTGGATGGCTTGCAGCTGTGGCGCAAAGCCGAGCATGCGCATCATCGACATCACAAAACAATTCGAGTACACTCATGGCAAGACCCCTCCGATGGACTGATAGAAGCGGTTGGTTTTGCTCCTATCTTAGCCCATCGGAGTGGGGTCTGCTTATCCAGAACTCACGTTAACTATCAAAACAATTTTAGAAAGTTAAGTTATGCGCTACTTATAAATTGCAAGTCTTTTCGAAGGGAAAATCGTTATGATACAACTTCTTATTGCTGCTGGTTTGATGGCTTTGACAATGGCGCTGGTTGGCTACCAGGTATATAAGGTCAGGTCGCTGCAACATCATGGAAGGCAGATTACTGCTATGGTGACTTCCATACGGCATGAAACGGGCAAGACTGCCT
>DASTKD010000573.1:0-9604 GCA_035716135.1 Ktedonobacteraceae bacterium | reverse complement strand
GCCTGCTGCTGATCCTGCTCTTCGCTATGATGGGAGGCACAGTATTCCTGTTCGGCGCATAATGATTCATGTTTGAAGATGTAAGCTGAACAATGAGACAGGCGGAGCCTGTCTCATTGTTCAGCTTACATCTTCAAATTTTATACAGGAATTGTCAGGACGTGGTGGCCTTCGCTGCCGCGTTTGACATGGTGGGAGACGAAGATTTCCAGCACGAAGGGCTTTTCGTAGAGCGGATGGCGCTGCTCGTTCAGGAAAAAGACGTGCAGGCGGTCGCGTCTTCCTATCGGGGTGCTGGAAAGCGGCTGTAGAGGGATGGTGACTTCGGCAACATAGCCTTCCGCCGGGATGGTAACGGTTGCCTTCTGCACGACATAGGCATAGCTTTCTTGCAGTACCGAACGCACTTCTACCAGCGCGACATCACCATGCACAAGGGAACTCAACCCTCCTCCTCGCTGGCTCTGGCGCTTTTCACCTGGCGACTCATGCTGATCTCTGCCCATAACGTGCAGGCGGATGGTATAAAGCTGGTCGGGTAATACGCGCATGGGCGTCTCGATGATCGCTGCCGCCGCGATGACATGCTGTTGCTCTCCCAGCACAGCCTGCTTGAGTTGTTCAAACCATGAATTTGCATCTGGCGATCTTTTGAGCGCCGGAGTCGCAGACGATGCGGGTACGTCCGACGGCGCGGACGCGATCAATCGCGTCCCTACAAGGTTGCGGGGGCGGATGGCGGGTAAGATGCCTGTGAGACGTTGTCGCCATGAGCGAGGCGGCTTTGCGGCTTTTGCCGGGGTCGCGGGCGCTTGCCATGTCCCGTTGCCTGTTGGTGGCTCGTTTGCAAACTTTTCTTCAAGCTGCGAGGCAACATATTGTCCATCGCTATCGACATCTGGTGTGACAGGCACAGCGTTTGCGCTAAGCGGGGTGGAGTGAGAACGCGGGTTCAGCCGCACAGTATCGACCTCTGCATCCAGTACGGGCATACCTTCCGCGACGTGGGATGGCTTCCAGTCGCTCTCGACGGGTGCCACTTCTTCGAGCGGCGAAGATACCTGTTTTTTCGCGCGTCCCGACCGCCAGCGCGCCAGGTCTTTATATGACAGAGGCAAAATGCGCACCGTTTCAATTTCGGGCGATGGCTCGCCTGGCGCTTCACTCTGTGGCACCGGACGCCTGTAGCGTGGATTGCGCAGGGCCGCGCTAAAAGCCGCGACGGTCTGGAAACGCCCGGCTGGCTCAACCGCTAAAGCCTGCATCACGCTTTCGCTGATGTGCAGACTCATACGCGGATTGATCTCGTGAGGCGTGCGCAAACGACTGTGCTGGCGCAGGGTCGATTCCTCCGGTGGCATACCCGTGAGGAGCAGGTAAAAAATAGCGCCCAGGCTATAGATGTCCGAACGCGCGTCCGCTTCGTCCTGTAGGGCTTCGGGCGCGATGAAATAAGAAAGCAGCGATGTGGCGGGCTTTGGCGAAAGCAAAGCATGTACCTGCGGTAGCAGCCATGAAATCATCAAGCCCGGCTGAGCATCCACCGTTTCGCCATTGAGAATTATAGTACAGGGGTCGAGATCGCCAATAATCACTCCGTGACTGTGCAGCCTGTCTACCGCCGCGCAGAGGTGACTCAAGATTTGCAGCGCGCGTTGCTCGGAGGGCAAACCCTGACCGCTCTGGAGAAAATCCTGGAGCGTGGTGAGGCGCGGCCAGTTTTCCCCGGCCTGTCCTTCCACGCGCTCTCCTGTATCCTCTGGTTTTACTGGCCCCCCGGCCGACGTTTGAGGCGCGAAGCCTGCCACTGTGTACAGATGTCCCTGCACATAGCGCAGATCGATGGCAGGCAAAACATAGGGAGGCTGCCAGCGACGCAGCAGGTCATATTCTCCCTGTGCCTGCTCAATCACACGCAGACGCGCCTGCTCATCAAGGGTGGATATATCGACATCGCGTATAGCCACCATACGCCCATGCATGGATGGCTGGCTATCGAGCGCGAGGTAGAGACTGACCGAAGGACGCCGGCGAATCAGGGAGACGATGCGATAGCGCGTGCCGAAATCCTGTTCGTCTTGCAATAAGCTCGTCAAGTCCTTTTCTCTATCCAATCGTTCGCCGCAGGAGGCACAGAAAACCGCGCCGTGAGGCAGGGCCGCGCCACAACCAGGGCAGTTGTCATAATCTGAAAGAGTGTCGTCAACCATTGTTTGTATGATGCTCATCGAAGTTATTTTTGCCTCATCCTGTATCAATATGAGCGCTTTAATTATAACACGCGAAACGCTTTACAGCGCATCTCTATCACTATATACGCATATGCCTGAAAATGAAAGAAGAGGTAGGCCGTTTGTCTTATTATCTTGCCCTTGTCAGGGATGGCGCGTTCTGTTAGAATCCCAGTAGCGACACTTCTTGCAAGTGTCTGGCGTGTCCTTTGATGATATGAAATCCTCACCGCTTCGCGGTTCATAAAAAAGAGAAGATGTGCGTTGTCAGCATCTGGCATGATACAATAAACATAGCATATATAATAAAGATGACAAACGCATGGGAACACGTTCGAGGAGGCTCCTTTTTTTATGGGTTTACAAGTCGTTCTATTTTGGATCATTGCTATCATCCTTGTGGGTGCCGCGTTGCTGATGGTGAGTTTGCGCAATATCGTGCATAGCGCGTTGGCTCTGATCGTGCTGTTTGCGATGGCTGCCGGTATTTACCTGTTGCTCAATGCTGAATTTATCGCCATCGTGCAGATACTGATCTACGCGGGAGCCGTCACCATCCTGGTACTCTTCGCGCTGATGCTGACGCGCACCAACAACCTGCTCACCAACAGCAACCCCAACAACAAGCAGTGGTGGTTAGCAGCGATCATCAGCACAGTGGTTGGAGTGGCGATTATTTTCGCGGCCACGCTCAGCCCGTACTCTACCGCATCAGGCGGTAGCGGCACGGCCTACGGCGCTACCGCCGCCTGCTCGCTCCCGCCTGATAACGTCGTCTATATCGGCCAACTCTTGTATAGCCCCACCTGCTATAGCTACGTCCTTCCATTTGAAATTGCTTCGCTGGTACTGCTCGTAGCCATCGTGGGCGCGATAGTGATTGGCAGGGAGGACTAAACACTTATGCTCACGCTAAACCATTTTCTGGTCCTGGGCGCGATACTCTTCTGCATCGGACTCTACGGCGCGCTGGCGAAACGCAATGCTATCGCGGTACTGATGGGCATCGAGATCATGCTCAACGCCGTCAATGTGACGATGATCGGCTTTTCCTTCTTTAACAAGGTCAAACCCTACTCGACCTACCTGACAGGGCAAATCTTCGCCATTTTTATCATCACCGTCGCGGCAGCAGAAGCAGCAGTGGCGCTGGCAATGATTATTTCGATCTACCGCAAGCGCAGCACGGTCGATGTTGGCGAGATCAATATGATGAAGTGGTGAACAAATTATGGCATTTTATCAAGCTTCGTGGCTGATTTTACTATCGCCACTGTTCTCCTTCGCTGTGATTATTTTCGGAACGCGCATGTGGGACCTCGCCACGCGCGCGCGCGTCAATGCCACCTCCAGCCCGGAAGCCAAAGCAGAGGCTGAAGAGGAGAGCGACATTCATATGATGGAGGTACGCGGGGCGCACGGCGAAGAGGAGACGCTGGAAGACGACGAAGACCCCAAAGTCCCGCGCCTGACAACGGGCGCGCGGGTCAGTGCCTACCTGGGCATTGTCATTATGGGGCTGGCCTGCATCTATTCCTGGCTGCTACTGCTTGACTCGACACATGTGATCAACATTTCCGGGTACACATTACCGGCAAATGGCATTCAGGTACTCAGCTATGACTGGTTTACGCAGGGAACAGCCAATTACATCGTCGCCTTCCACCTGGATACCCTGGCAATCACCATGATGGTAGTGGTAACGAGCGTGTCGCTGCTGGTGCAATTTTACTCGCAGGGCTACATGGAAAGATCGGCAGGTTATGCGCGTTTCTTCTCGTATCTCTCGCTTTTCACCTTTTCCATGCTGGTGATCACATTCGCGCAGAACTTTCTGGTGATGTTCATTGGCTGGGAACTGGTGGGCTTGAGTTCCTACCTGCTGATTGGCTTCTGGATTAATAAGGAGGCCAAACCGAGAGAAGACCGGCTCTCTCCAGCTACAGCCGCCATCGAGGCATTCATCACCACGCGCGTCGGTGATGTCGGTTTTATGATTGGCATCATGATCCTGTTTGCCCAGACGGGTACCTTTGAATTCGGCGTACTGGCCTCGAAGACAGACCCACACGGTGTGGCGCAGGCATTCGCGGGCAATAGCGGCCTGCTGACGGTCGCCATGATTCTGGTTTTCTGCGGCGCAATCGGCAAATCGGCGCAGCTTCCGCTAACCGTGTGGCTGCCACCCGCTATGGAAGGTCCCACGCCCGTGAGCGCGCTGATTCACGCCGCCACGATGGTCGCGGCTGGCGTCTATATGGTTGCGCGCACCTTCCCGCTTTTCGCGGCAGCAGGCCCGGCCGCGTTCCAGGTAGTGGCCTGGGTTGGAGCCATCACCGCCATCTACGCGGCCTTAACTGCCCTTACGCAGAGAGATTTCAAGCGCGTACTGGCATTCTCCACCATCAGCCAGCTTGGCTATATGTTCGTCGGCCTGGGAGTGGCTGGCGCGGCGCTCGGCCCTGGCCCCGGTATGTTTCACCTTTTCACGCACGCTTTCTTTAAGGCTCTGCTCTTCCTGGGCGCGGGCAGCGTCATTCACGCCCTGCACCACGCGACACACAGAGAGGTGCAGGAAATGGAAAAGATGGGTGGGCTGGCAAAATTCATGCCCATTACGGCTATCACCTGGCTGGTCGCCACGCTGGCGATTTCGGGCTTCCCGTTCTTCTCTGGCTTTTATAGCAAAGACAACATCATCGGGCTGGCCTACCAACACGGCTACTATGGACTCTACGCCGTCACCTTAATCACGGCTGGCCTGACCGCGTTCTACATGCTACGCGCCTATATCCTGGCCTTTGGAGGCAGAGACGGCAGGGTCGGCGGCCTGTGGGGCGGAACCTATCGCGGCGAAGGCCATCCACACGAGTCGCCACTCACCATTACCATCCCGCTCGTTCTGCTGGCGATAGCCTCGATCTTCGCAGGTTACTGGACGGGCATGTTTAGCTATATCCAGCCGGGCGCGGAAAATCTCAACCTGGGAGTGGTATTTAGCGATCCGCTGACCTGGATTGGCGTGGCGGTATCGGTTGTGGGCCTGATCTGGGCTTACGTACTCTACACGCGCTTCGAGCTGGTAGCCATCCACGACTTTGTGGAGAACAACGCCGTGTTGCGCTTCTTGCATCGCCTGACCCTGCGCAAGTTCTACATCGACGATCTGTACACGTTGTTCATCCGTTACGTCGTGCTTGGCATCTCGCACATCGAGGCAGCCTTTGATACCTACGTAGTCGATGGCATCGTCAATGGTGTAGCCCAGGCCGTTACCGGTATGGGACGCGGTGTGCGCCACGTAGAGACGGGCAGAGTGCAATCCTATATGGCAGGTTTCTTTGGCGGGGTCGCCATTCTGGCAATCGTGGTCTTCGTGCTGGTCGCGTTTGTGAAGTAACACGCGCTGATGAGGATGAGTTATGATATTTACGAGTGATCTTACATGGATATTGTTCTTGCCGGTGGTTGGCACACTGGCAGTCATGGCATCACCCGCGAGGGTGGCGCGCTGGGTAGCGTTAGTTTTCGCCGCCGTTGTCTTTGTGCTGTCAATGGTGATATTTTTCCGCGTGGCAGTCAATGGCTATAATTTCGGCGATCTGAACCACCCGGCGGACTTTATTCATACAAGCTGGATCAGCTTCAAAGCTGGCAACGTGCAATTCAATATCGATTATTTCCTGGGTGTGGATGGCCTGAGCCTGCCGATGGTCATTCTTAACGCGCTACTCACCATGCTGGCCGTCATTGGCGGCTGGGAAAAGAAGCGTGTCAAAGAATACCTGGCCCTCTTGCTGTTGCTGGAAACGGGCGTGATGGGCGTTTTCCTGTCGCTCGACCTGCTTTTGTTCTACCTCTTCTGGGAAGTCGAACTGGCCCCCATGTTCCTGCTTATCGGCATCTGGGGCTACGACACCATGAAGCATGGAATGCCCGGACGCATCTACTCGGCCTGGAAATTCCTGTTGTACACCTTTTTCGGCAGTCTTTTCATGCTGGCAGGTATCCTGCTGCTGTACTTCAAACTGGGCGGCAACACGGCCAGTATGCAGTACTTTACCACACATTTCCTGAGCGGCATCAGTCCAATCTTCGGTTGGAGCTGGCAACTGCTGACCTTCCTGTTGATCTTCCTGGCTTTTGCCATCAAGATACCCATGTTCCCGTTCCATACGTGGCTGCCTGACGCGCACACCGACGCGCCAACGGAGGTCAGCGTAATCCTGGCGGCCATCCTGCTGAAGATGGGCGCGTATGGTCTGATACGCATCTGTTTCACGCTGCTGCCGTCGGGCATCCGCGAGTTCGCGCCCTGGCTGGCGGTACTGGCCGCTATCAATATTATCTATGGCGCGGGTATCTGCCTGGTACAAAAAGATATGAAGCGGTTGATTGCCTATTCGAGCGTCAGCCACATGGGTATTGTGCTGCTTGGCGTGTCCGCGGCGGCGGCAGGCTTTGGTGGGATGGCTTTCCGCCAGGCCGCTTTGACCGGCGCGACGGTACAGATGTTCAGTCATGGTCTGATAACCGGGCTACTCTTCTTCTGTGTGGGCGTCATTTCTGACCACGCGCATACACGCGAAATCGCTGTCTTTGGCGGTATCGCCAAAAAGATGCCGATGCTGGCGACGCTTTTCACTTTCGCGGGACTGGCATCGCTCGGTCTGCCCGGACTGGCGGGCTTCGTAGCGGAATACATCACGTTCACGTCCAGCTACCAGGTATGGGCAGTGGTCACGATTGTCTCGGTCTTTACCATGATCCTGACGGCCAGTTACCTGCTCTGGATGCTCAAGCGCATTTTCTATGGGCCATTCAATACGAAATGGAGCCGCTTGCTTGATGCCAACTGGCGCGAGTCGCTGCCGCTCGTCTCGCTGGCGGTGGTGATCGTATTTGTGGGCATCTTCCCGAGTTTTCTGATCCGCCTGATTACGCCTGCCCTGTCGAACATACTCCATATTGTGACGACAGTAGGCTTACATTGACTTAATGGGCGACCGGCGCGGTCGCCCGGCGACGCAAGGAGCCGTGTATGTTTCATATATCTGATCTTTATTTGCTGGCACCGGAAGCCACGATGGCTATCCTGGCGCTGGTGGTGATGATGGTGGACCTCTTCATCAAACGCCGCTTCGTCACAGTCACGGTAGGGCTGGTTGGCATGATTGTGCCGCTGGGCTTCGCCATCGCCCAGGCAGTGACGCCCGGGTTCTTAGATAAGCCGCATTACGCTTTTTCCGGTATGCTGGTAATCGATCCTTACGCGGTCTTTTTTGAGATGGTCTTCATCATCATCGCCGCCGTGATGCTGCTGGCCTCGTACAACTACGTCGGGAAATATGTGAAGGCCGATGGCGAGTTCTATACGCTGATGCTCTTCTCCACTACCGGCGCGATGTTTATGGCGAGTACCAATGAACTGATCACCATCTATATCTCGCTCGAACTGACCAGCATCCCCCTGTACGTCATGGCCGGCCTGCTACGCACAGGCGAACGCTCAGCCGAGGCAGCCGTCAAATACATCCTGCTGGGCGCGATGTCCTCCGCTATCCTGCTGTACGGTTTCGCGCTGCTCTACGGATTGACAGGCACGACCGACCTGGCAGGCATCGCCCACTCGGTCGGGGCAGGCATACAGAATGGCAACATCATGATCCTGATAGCGGATGTGCTGATCCTGGCCGGTTTCGGCTTCAAAATATCCGCCGTGCCGTTCCACATGTGGGCGCCTGATATTTATGAAGGCGCGCCCACGCCATCGACCGCTTTCTTCTCGGTCGAATCGAAAGCAGCGGGATTTGCCGCCTTGATTCGCGTCTTCATGAGCGGCGGTCTGGGACAGGTCAACCTGACCTCGTTGACGGTCATCATTGCTATTATCGCCATCGCCACTATGACGCTGGGGAACCTGGTTGCTGCCGTACAAACCAACGTCAAGCGCCTGATGGCCTATTCCAGCATCGCGCAGGCGGGTTATATCCTGGTTGGATTTGTTGCCAGTATCGCTGGCAAACATCCCGATGGCAACTCGGCGGTGCTATTCTTCATCCTGGTCTTCGTCATCACTAACCTGGGAGCGTTCTCCGGCATTATCGCCCTGGCAAACGCTACAGGCGGCGAAAGGCTCGAGGACTTCAAAGGACTGGCGAGACGCGCTCCACTCCTGAGCGCGGGAACGGCGCTATGTTTGCTCTCGCTGGCGGGCATCCCGCCCATGGCAGGCTTTGTGAGCAAGCTCTTTATCTTCACGGCAGCCTGGGGCGAGGGTCTGTCCTGGCTGGTGATAATCGCCCTGGTGAACACAGTCGTATCGCTGGTCTACTACGGGCGCATTATCAAAGCCATGTACTTCGATGCACCTGCCAAAGAAGATCACCTGACGACGCCTATAGGCCTCAGTTCATCCATCGCCCTGACAACGGCGGCCCTGGTAGTGATTACATTCGCCGCCTCGCTGGTGCTGGAATTGACGGGACCGGCGGCGAATCTGCTGGCGTTTCTGGTGAAGTAAGTTGAGCAATGCATAAAAAAGAGGGACGCATTCACAGCGCCCCTCTTTTTTGTATCCTTCCCAGGAATCATTTGATCCAGATGGGCATCTCGTCGTGATCGATGCCGAAATGGTGCGCCACTTCGTGCAGGACGGTATGCAGCACCTGTTCGCGGATGCGGTCGGGGTCGCCATGACAATAGCGTTCAATGGTGCGCTGGAAGATGGTAATAGTTTCCGGGTGCGCGCTCTGCTGGCGACCATAGACAGTAATTGGCACGCCTTCATAGAGTCCCAGCAGGGTATAACCCTCCTTTGTGCCGACTCGTCGCAATAACTCTTTCCCCGGTTCATACTCGACCTGCACAAACACATTGTCCATGCGCTCGTGAAACGCTTCAGGAATCGCTGCTAGCGCCTCCTGGACGAGCAGTTCAAAGGGCGTCAATGAGGACGGGATGTCGTGATTTTCCTCGATACCGTCTTCACTTTCTTCAGGATGCGCTTCATTTTGTTCTACGGGCGTGAGCAGCTTTTTATAGCTGGCCGTGCCGCCGCGTAACAGCAGGAAAATACCAGCAGCCGCGAAAACAACGATGCCGAGTTGCAGAATTGTATCGTTAAGAAAGGTCAGGTGATTGAGGTACAAACTCAAGAAAATCAAGGCTATAAGAAAGCAGATGGCGGCGAAGAAAAAACGGGAACGCTGCTCATTTGAGCGAAGCGTATCTTCATCAAACTCTTGCTCCTGCTCAGGGCTGAAATTATCGATTTCGTCGGAAGAGTCGATCTCCTTTTGTGGTTCGCTGTAGTCTTGCTCAGACATAGGTGCTTCTCGCTGTCATTTCGCATTATTGCTTCTGGATATGAA
>DASTKD010000572.1:0-5661 GCA_035716135.1 Ktedonobacteraceae bacterium | reverse complement strand
GCTCACATCAACGGTATGATTCAGGTCATGGCGAGTATGCCTGTAATGCTCAATACTAGAATAGGAGAGACGGATGGCTGTATCGAAAAAAGAAATGTTTTCTGGAGGAAAAATCTATGGCTGTACAAACAAAACCACCATCACAAACCACAGGCCGCGCTAAAAGATCTGGTATAAGCAGGGTATTTACCCTCATAGCTGCCATCGCCTGTTTCGGCCTCCTGGGATATCTCCTTGTCCAGATTTCTCATCAGTTCCTTGTTCCCCCTCCCGCTCACCGGCTCATACAGGTCCAGGATATTCCGCTTCCCAGCGGCCTGCCCGATCCTGCCGAGGAAAAATTACTGGCAAATGGCACTGACCCAAAAGCGCTTGCTCCCGGAGTAGCGCAAGATTTTGACGGCTTTGACTTCGATGCCTATGATCCCGATCTGCACCTGCTGTTTATTAACCATACCGGGCCGAATCCCGACTTGTTGATCCAGGAAAAGTCTGGCTTTGATCCCACGCGCGATGGGCCGTTTGATGGGAATATTGTTGTGTTTAATACACAGTTGAACAAGCTTGTTGGACGCATTCCTGTTCCCCAGGTTGCGGGCATGGTATACGCGCCTCAAATCGATAAGGTCTTTGCTGCCGATGCCCAGGACAACTATATCGCTGACATTGATCCGCATACGTTCAAAGTTACTGCCACCATCCAGCTTCAGGATAACGAAAGCCCTGATGCTATGATTTATGATCCGGTTGATAAACGCCTTTTTGTTTCCGATCCAGGCGCGCCAGCCGACCCGCTTAAAGACCAGAATGCAAGTAGAGACAATGAGAATATCGCTGTCATCGATGCTGTCACCGATAAACTGATCAAGTATGTCAATCTGGGCAACGTTGATCTTTTGCCGGAAGAGAATGTTCGTCCTTCAGATGGGATACCACTGATAGCGGATCAGGCTCATCCTGGAAAATTCATCCCTAAATTTGGACATGATGTTGGACACAACCAGTACTACAATGGCTTCATCTACGCGACTTCGCAAGTCTTGCCGGATGGGAATAGCCCGAATCCATTTATTCTGCCGCCTGCTGGTACGGGTGAGTTGTTCCAGATCGATGCGACGAATCTGAATATTGTCGGCGAAATAGATATGCCGGACTCGTGCAGCACGCCTCATGGTTTCGCAATCGATGCCTCGCAAGGTACAGGTTACGTCGCCTGTACCGATTTCGCCCCTTCCAATTCCGGTCGCACCCTCTTCGAGAACCTGGCGCGGGTCGATCTTTCTGATCCTCATGCCATGAAAGTGATTCCCACCGATCCCAAAACCGTGCGGCTAGCGGGTGGTGCAGATATTGTCAGAATAGACCAGAATAGCGCGTTGAATATAGATGTCGTGTTTGTGGCCTGTCAGTCCGGCGTATCCATCTTTGATATAACCCCTGGCAAGTTTCACAAACTGGGCGATGAAATCATAGGCAAGGGAACACATACTCTCGTTGTTGACCCGGCGACCCAACTTGTGTACCTGCCGATGAATATCGGGGGGAGACCTGTGCTGAGGATTGCTAAATATAATCCCAACGGGCAATCCCCCACTTGATGAGTATTGCCAATCAAGATCAGGAATGCCCTGTCATCCTGAGCGCAGCGAAGGATCTCCGTGTTGCCAGAGAGATCCTTCGCTGCGCTCAGGATGACAGTCCCGATTTGTCTGTACGCTCCTCGCTTATGACGTTGCGAACTGCAACACCGCAGTAGGAGCAACGTAAATGCGATCTCCGTTGTTGAGTACCAGGCGATCGACTCGCTGGCCGCGATAGATCATGCCGTTCAGGCTTTCCGCATCTTCGATGACCCAGGTGCCGTTCTCTTCGTGTATCCTGGCGTGCAGGCGTGACACGCGCTGCGAGGGTACCTGCACATCGTTCCCCGAAAGTCGCCCGACGGTGAGCGAAGGCTTGTTCAGGTCGCGCTCGCCGACGATCTTGCCATCGACTTCGATGAGTATACGCGCCTTCCTGGGTGCAACCGGGACGGCTACCTGCGGTTGTTGTTGCTGGTGTTGCTGACCATTGCCGCCCCAGTTCCCTTGAGCAGGGGCTGGAGCCTGCTGCCCGGAAGGCCATACCTGGGGCAACGGCCAGTTCTGCCCCACAGGTGGTACCGGTGTGGCAGGGAAAGCGGGTGAACGCGGTGGTGCCTGCCCGGCCTGGCGCGGATCGTAAACATCCGGGTAAGCCACAAAGGCCGAACGCAGGATAGACTTATCGCCAGCCTTCTCCAGATTGTAGCGGTTCTGCTCCGCGAGCAGCCCGGCGAATACTCCACCTCTGCGTTTCAGATCTTGAAACGACCCCTGCTCGACGATTTTCCCATTTTTGAGAACGATAATCTCTTCCACATTGCCCAGCGTGCTGAGGCGGTGCGAGATCATAATAACGGTGCGTCCCACAACCAGCTTTTCAAGCGCGTGCATGACCTCGGCTTCGGATTCAACGTCCAGGGCGGCGGTTGGCTCATCGAGGATCAGGATAGGCGCGTCACGCAGGATGGCGCGGGCGATTGCCATGCGCTGGCGCTGCCCGCCCGACAGATTCTTGCCCTGTTCGCGTATCCCACCGTCATATCCGCCGAGATCGTTGATGATGGTTTCGTGGATGTTGGCCTTTTTGGCCGCTTCGATCACTTCGTACAGGGGCGCGCCCGGCTTGCCGATGGCGATATTTTCGGCCACCGTCCCCTCGAACAGCACCGAGTCCTGTAAAACCATGCTCACATTCTGGCGTAAAACGGTGAGTGGAAAGGCGCGGTTATCGATACCATCGATTTTCACCGCTCCCTGCTGGATTTCATAGAAGCGTGGGATGAGCTTGACCAGCGTCGTTTTGCCGCCACCGGAAAGGCCGACGAGCGCAACCTTCTTCCCGGCAGGAATGCGCAGGTTGATGCCCTTGAGGACCGATTGCGTTGAAGAATAGCCAAAAACGACATTCTCAAAGCTAATATCGCCCTGCAAGCGGGTAGGACCATTGTAGGGCGTTGTACTTTCTATCACTTCAGGAGCCTGGTCCAGTACCTCCTGAATGCGTTCAGCTCCTGACCCGGCGGTGCTGGCGAGGGTTGTGAGCTTGGAGAGGTCGCGCATCGGCTGGTAGAGCAGCTTGAGGAAGGTGAGGAATAAGATGAGCGTTCCAATATCCACGCTCAGCGGTGGAATGGTGAAAAAGCCCAGGTGGAAGGCGTTATTGGCCGCGACGTAGCCGCCTACGCCCAGCACCGCCGCCGTACCCAGAATCACCAGCAGGGAGACCAGCGGCGCGAATTGCGCCTGCAAGCCACCGGCGCGCAATCCGGCCCGGCGGTTCTTATCGACGTAATCGCCAAAGCGCAGGGCTTCCTTCTCTTCGCGCGTGAAGACCTTGATGACGGTGAGCGCGTTAATGTCTTCCGTCGCTACATCCGAGACCTGGCCCGTCGCCTTTGCCGCCTTCTTCGCGGCTGCCTTGATGCTCTTCGTATAGCCGAGTGTGATCATGAAGAGCGCGGGTACAATGGTCAGTGCGATGACGGTGTATGCCGAGCTAAGGAAGAGCATGACTACCACAATACCTATCAGGGTCAAAATGGCTGCCAGCAGGTCTACCAGCCCATCGGTCACGAGTTTCTCGATGTCAGCGATATTACCGGTAACGCGCTGGACAAGGTCGCCTTTCTTCTGCTTGCCATGCCAGTCGAGCGACAGGCGTTGCAGGTGTTCAAACAACTGGTTGCGCAGCCTGGCCGTCAGATTTTGAGCGATATGCGCCGCGATGTAGAGGTCCAGGTAGGCTAACATGGCGCTTAATGTGCCGAAGAGTATGAGTACCAGTATCGAAAAGACGATGACACCGTTGGTACTATGATGAGTGAGAACCAGAGTGGGATTGGCGTCGGCGGGTGAAATGGGACATGGCGTTACCCCTGGTAGCTGGTTCGGCTGCCCTGGGGCGAGTGGGGCGAGCGCTGGATCGAACAGGGGAATGTCAAATTTATCGAGAATCGGATTGAGAAACGGAAAGGTACAGGCCGGATCATTGCCGGCATTGCCTACTTTGCTCGGAATAAATTTGAGAGGAAAGGCGGCGGCGATATCGCAGCCCACTTGCAGGATGGTTATTACGATAGCCAGTACCACGAGCAAGCGATATCCTTTGAGGTTGCGGAACAAGAACTTGAATAACATCACACGCTCCTGATCTGTCTGGATAGACAGATTCATGATTTTTTAACAAAGCATGGTTATTTCCTCCTTGATCGTGGACAACTCGATCGTGGATAGCCATCGGGCAGGAATCCCGGTCTGCTCCGGGCAGGCCGGGATTCCTGCCCTGGCGGTAAACACGTTACGTCGTCATATATTGCACCACTGCGGTCGGGGCTATATGGATACGATCTCCATTTTTTAAGGTCAGACGCTCAACGAGATTGCCCTGATAGACCAGCCCGTTGAGACTCTCCGCGTCTTCAATGATCCAGGCTCCGCTCTCCCAGCGAATCTTGGCGTGCAGGCGCGAAACTCGTTGCGACGGCACCTGAATGTCATTGCCGGACAGGCGACCAACCGTGAGTACCGCTTTATCGAGGCGGCGCTCGCCTACCACCTTGCCATCAACTTCGACTAACACACGCGCTTTCTGCATCGCGCCAGCCTGCTGCGGCTGTGGGTGTGGGGCCTGCAATGGCTGGCCTCCATTGTTCCCATACCCCCGCGCGGGAGCATTGCCCGGCGTTGCTGGCACTGCTACTGGCACAGGTTGTGGCGGCTGCTGCCAGGGCGTAGCAGGCGGGACCGGCGGGAATTGCGGCGGCGGCGTATTGCGCTGGGGGGGAGTGGAATACGGTTGAGCCTGATAGACAGGCGCGGACGCGGCAAGCGGTACGAAGGCCGACCGTAGAATCGACTCATTGCCAGCGCGCTCCGTATTATAACGATTCTGCTCTTCGAGCAAGCCAGCGAATATCCCTCCTTTTTTCTTCAACTCTTTGAACGTTCCTTGCTCCACGATGCGGCCATCCTTTAGTACGATGATCTCATCCACGTTGCCCAGCGTGCTGAGGCGGTGCGAGATCATCAATACGGTGCGGCCTTTCACCAGTGTATCGAGGGCGTGCATGACTTCCGCTTCCGCTTCCACGTCGAGCGCGGCGGTCGGCTCATCCAGGATCAGGATGGGGCCGTTGCGCAGCACCGCGCGCGCAATCGCCAGGCGTTGGCGTTGCCCGCCGGAGAAGTTTTTGCCCTGTTCGCGCACTTCCGTTTCATACGCATCGGGCATACTCATGATGGTATCGTGAACATACGCTTTTTTGGCTGCATCGATAATCTCTTCAAGCGACGCGCCGGGCTTGCCCAGGGCGATGTTATCGCGGATGGTTCCCTCGAAGAGGACATTCTCCTGCAAGACCATGCTGACATTCTGGCGCAAGACCGCCAGTGGATACATGCGGTTATCCACGCCGTCGATTCTCACCGACCCCTCCTGTATTTCGTAGAAGCGAGAGATCAGTTTGACCAGCGTGGTTTTGCCACCGCCCGAAAGACCTACCAGAGCCACCTTTCTGCCGGCGGGAATGTGCAGATTGATACCCTTGAGGATAGGCCGGTTCGAGGCATAGCTGAAGAT
>DASTKD010000571.1:0-14914 GCA_035716135.1 Ktedonobacteraceae bacterium | reverse complement strand
AGCCGCTTGATGTTCATATCCACTTCGCGGCGCAGGTCGCCTTCCACCTTATGTTCGCGGTCAATTAACTCGCGCAGGCGGTTGACTTCTTCTTCCGTCAGATTTTTCACCCGCGTATCCGGGTTGATACGTGCCTTCTCCAGAATCTTCTTGCTCGTCGTCAAGCCGATGCCGAAGATGTATGTCAGCGAAATCTCCACCCGCTTATCGCGTGGAATGTCAACGCCGGCAATTCTAGCCATTTTTTCCTCCAGTGTGGTTGCCTACAAGTGTTCCGCGCGGGCGGGGACAAGCCCAGCCCCTACAGGGTCCTTGCGGGCAATTAGCCCTGTCTCTGTTTATGCTTTGGATCTTTACTACAGATAATCATGACCACGCGATTGCGTCGAATCACTTTACAGTGTTCGCAGCGTGGTTTCACTGATGCGCGTACTTTCACGATTTGCCCTCCTCATGGTTGCGCAAAAAAATCAAAATGCTCGCTTGAAGGTTATAAAGAACGAGGAACGAGTGGTTACACCGTTTCTACTTCCTGTCCGCGATCTGTCACAAAGATGCTTATTAGAAGGTTTGGAAGAGTGAAAGAGAGGGGAACACCATCCTCACGATTTCACACGCCATGTGATACGACCCCGCGTGAGGTCATAGGGCGATAGCACAACTTTCACCTTATCTCCTGGGACGATGCGCACAAAATTCATACGAATGCGGCCTGAGAGAATAGCCAGCACCTGGTGATTTTCGTCTAACTCGACCTTAAACATGGCATTAGGGAGGGCTTCGAGAACTTTACCCTCTACTTCAATTTCGTCCTTCTTTGGCATAGCATCCTTTCTCGAACGATGGTTATCTCAACTGATGATTCCGAGATAAAACGGTGCAGCAGTTGGTCACTGCTGCAGCCAACTGTGAATTATAACACACCTATGCAATTTTGTCGAGAGGGTATTTTTCCCCCTGCATATGTACCTTTTTCCTAAAGGGTCAGAATTTCCGCGTCCCCTTCAGTGATGGCTATGGTATGCTCAAAGTGCGCCGCGTAGCTGCCATCGGAGGTGACGACGGTCCAGTGGTCGTCGAGGGTGCGCGTTTCTTGCGCTCCTCCTGTACTGGCGCTGACCATCGGTTCGATGGCGATGACCATACCTGGCCGCAGGACAGGATTGTCATACCCTGGCATGACATAGTTGAGAATGCCAGCCGGATCTTCATGCATACTGCGACCAACACCATGACCGCCATAGTTGCGCACTACTGAGAACCCCGCGCCCTCCACATAGCTTTGCACTGACCGGCTAATATCTTGCAGGCGGTTGCCCGCCCACGCAGCCGCGATACCCCGGTCGAGCGCGTTTTGCGTAACATGGATGAGGCGGCGCATCTCCGACGATACCGTGCCAACCGGTACCGTGATGGCCGCGTCCGCGTGCCAGCCATGATAGACGGCAGCCAGGTCGAGGGTGAGAATATCGCCCTCTTGTAAGACACGGCTACCGGGAATACTGTGGATGACTTCATCGTTTACTGACGTACAGAGCGACGCAGGGTAACTAAAACCCTCATAGATATAGCCCAAAGAGCTAGAACGCGCGCCGCGCCGCGCCAAAAGCCCTACCGCAAGGTCGTCCAGTTCGGCAGTTGTGATGCCCGGCCGCGCCGCCAGGCGCAGTTCAGCCAGGATGTCCGCCACGATTTGCCCGGTCTGGCGAATGCTCTCCACTTCACTCTTCGACTTCAATATGATCGCCATAGGATTCCCCCTGCCTCACCATTACCTGCCCCGGATAGCCGCTAGCAGCGATGCGCGCACCTGCTCAATGGGCTGGTTCCCATTCACCGTGACCAGTTTGCCCTGTGCGCGGTAGTAGTCAAGCAGGTGAATGGTCTCACTGAAAAATATATTGAGTCGTCGCTGCACCGCTTCACCTGTATCGTCAGGACGCTGGAACAGGGGACTTCCATCGATATCGCACACCCCCGGCTTCTTTGGCGGGCGTGTATTGACGTTGTAAACGTGCTGGTTTGCTCTACAGATATAGCGACCTGAGAGCCGGGCGAGCAGTTCCTCGCGCGGAACCTCCAGGTAGAATACCAGGTCGATCTGCTTGCCAACTTTCTGCAATCCTTCGTCGAGAGCCTGCTCTTGCGCGACAGTGCGCGGGAAGCCGTCAAGTATGACGCCAGCAGCGCAATCCGGCATCGTGAGCCGACCGAGTATCATAGCTACAGTGAGATCATCGGGAACCAGTTCCCCACGATCCATATAGGTTTTGACTTTAAGCCCTAACTCCGACTTCTCTGCCATCGCCTGACGAAACAGGTCGCCGCTGGAAACATGGGGCAGGCCAAGCTCGCCAGCGAGCAAGTCGGCCTGCGTACCCTTGCCTGATCCCTGAGCGCCGATCAGGATAACATTCACGTTTAACCTCCGGTAACGCTAAGACTCCACATTGAGTCCTGAACAGACCTAACTGAGGAAGCCCGAATAGTTACGCATGACCATCTGCGATTCGATCTGCCTGACAGTGTCCAGCACCACTCCGACCACGATCAGCAGAGCCGCGCTGCCTAACAACTGGTTGCCGCCAACTCTGGCGATAAAGGGCAGAATTGCTACCACGCCCAGGAATAAAGCGCCGCCTAACGTAATACGCCGCAGAATATCATCAAGATACTTGCGCGTGGTCTCGCCGGGACGGTACCCTGGAATGTGCGCGCCCTGCTTCTGCAAGTTCTCCGGTATATTCTGTTGTTGCCACACCACATAGGCATAGAAGTACGTAAATGCCACCACCAGGAAGAAGAAAATGATCCAGTACCACCAGAGCGTCGGGTTAATCAGGTAGTTAGAGATCCACAGTGAGGCCGACGCCAGCCAGCTCGTATTACTGTTTCCCAGGTACTGCGCCAGCACCGATGGGAAGATCAGCATGGACTGCGCGAAGATGAGCGGGATCATACCTGCGCTATTCACCTGCATGGGAATGTAGGTCCGTTGCGCAGTTCCCACCAGCATCCCTCGCCCGACCATACGCTTGGTCGGATATTCAATAGGCACACGTCGCTGCCCTTGATAGACATAAACGATACCCAGGATAGTAATCAGGCCAATTACTCCGAAAACAGCAATACTTACAATACCGCTGGTCGTAGCGGATGTGTAGCCTTGCTGGATGAAGCTCGGAATGCGACTGACAATACCACCAAAGATGATGATCGAGATACCGTTGCCGATGCCCTTCTCGGTAATCAGCTCGCCTATCCACACCAGGATCATGGTGCCAGCCGTCAGGGAGAGCAGGATCGCCAGAGATTCGAGCCAGGTGCTTCCGTTGAACAGGTTGAAGTTCGTCAAGACGTTGTATTTTACAAAAAGAGCCGCGCTGCCGATAGCCTGTAAGAATGCCAGCGGTACGGTGACAATACGCGTGATCTGGCTGAAGCGCAAACGCCCGGCTTCGCCCTCGCGCATCATATTGTCCAGCGCAGGGATAATAGGCTGCAACAATTGCATAACAATGGTCGCCGTGATGTAAGGATAGACCCCCAACGCCACTATTGAAAACTGTTGTAGTGACCCGCCGGAGAAGACATCCAGCAGACCCAGCAACTGCGTCAGGCTTTGATTCCCGTTGGACGCAAAGAGATTGTTCAGGTTTTGCAGTTCAGTGTGCGTTAAAGGCACGGTGATATGAGCGAGGATGCGGAAAACCAGCAACATCCCCAGCGTGAAGAGAATTTTTTTGCGTAGATCGGGAACCGTCCAGATGCTCCGCAGTTTTTCCCACATGGGAGTCTCCTTTCACGAGACAGCTAGCATATTTCATGTAAGGGCCAGAGGATCGGGCGCGATACTTCTGATCCCTACACAATAGAACGCATTTGAGGATGCGATAAATCGCGTCCCTACACACACGTTCTACCTTTGTGGTGGGGGAACCGGTTTCCCGAATTCGTCCTTACGTCTCTTCGTTTTCTCGTACACTCTGGTTGGAATGATTTCAACTGAGCCGCCGGCAGCCTCGATTTTGGCACGCGCGCTCTCCGTGAACTTGTGTGCGCGCACGGTCAGGGCGCGATCAATTTCACCATCGCCGAGGATTTTCACCAGCCCTTTGCTTTCAGTCGCGGTCATCAGGCCACTCGCCGCCAGCACGGCGGGAGTTACCTCTGTGCCAGCTTGATAGCGCGTCAGTTTAGCGATATTCACAGTGGCGTAGTTTTTGCGGAAAGCATAGTTGCTGTTGCCAAGTCCGCGCAAGAATGGCAGGCGCTTGGACAGGCGCGTCTGACCACCATTAAAAGCCCGGTGAATCGTTCCACCCGTGCGGGCCTTCTGGCCTTTGGTGCCACGTCCGGCGGTCTTACCGCGACCGGAGCCGTGTCCGCGACCAAGCCGTCTTTCGGTTTTGTGCGAGCCAGGAGCTGGTCGCAAATCAGACAGTTTCATGTATTACTTCCTCTACCTGTACCAGGTGGACCACTTTTCTAATCATGCCGCGTATAGCGGGATTATCGTCGTGTTCAACCGTATGCTGCAATTTGCGGAGTCCCAGGGCGCGAATAGTATCCTTCTGATCCTGGGGATACCCAATCGCGCTCTTTATGTATTTTACACGCAATTTAGCCATGTTATCTATTCTCCTTACGAGCGGTTCCCAGGGCGGCGGCTCTGCCCCGCCCTGTTCGCCCTGTGCCGCCTATGCTTATGGTCTGCGACCACCGCCACCGCCACCGCCACCGCCGCGCCGGTCTCCGCCGCCGCCACCACGTCGATCTCCACCGCCGCCGCCGCCACCACGTCGATCTCCACCGCGATCTCCGCCATCGCGCCCACCTCTACCGCGTCCGGTATTGGAGCGGTTCTCGCGCGCTTCCTCTTCGCGCACAGCACGCGCCTGGGCCGCGAGTTCGGCGGCACTGGCAGCGGCGAGGACCAGGCGCTCGGCCTGTTTCTTGCCAACGATCTCGGTAACAACCTTGCCACGCAGCGCGGCCTCGGCCTCGGCGGAACGCAGTTCCAGCAGCCCACCTATGCACGCCTGTAGCGTATTGGCAGGGTTGGTGCTTCCCAGCGATTTGGAGAGAACGTCGCGGATACCGACAGCCTCGACTACGGCGCGCACGGCCCCGCCGGCGATGACGCCAGTACCGGGAGCCGCTGGCTTGAGCAGCACTTCCGAAGCGCCAAAGCGGTGCTTCACCATAAACGGAATGGTCGCTCCCACCAGGGGAACCTCGATCAGGTGCTTTTTCGCGTCTTCGACGCCCTTGCGGATGGCCTCGGTATACTCAGTAGCCTTGCCCAGGCCGAAGCCGACATGACCACTGTGATCTCCGACGACCACAAGCGCGCGAATGCTAAAACGGCGACCGCCCTGGACGACCTTAGAGACGCGGCGCACCTGGACGACGGTCTCTTCAAGATTCAGTTTTGACGCATCAATTCTTGGCATCTTTTCTCCTCGTGGCCTAAAATTCCAGGCCGACTTCACGAGCGCCTTCTGCTAGCGCAGCCACGCGCCCATGATAGGCGTAGCCACCGCGATCAAAGACGACCCGACTGACACCCTTTTCCTTCGCGCGCTGCGCGACGAGCTTGCCAACCTCGCGCGCTAACGCCACTTTGTGGTTGTCCGCGATAGGCGCGAGCGCCTCTACTGGCGTCTTCTTCTCGCCCCTCTGCGCGCTGGGCAGCACGGTCTTGCTTTGAGTACCGGGTCTGCCGCCCTTGCCCTGTTGCCCTTTTTGGGGTTGAGCGCCCCTGGCGGGAGCCTTCTCAGCTTTCGCGCCTTTGCCCCTGGCAGCGGGAGCAGCCGAGGCAGCCATTTCTGGCGCGGCGACTTCTTCTGCCTGGGCCTCTTTCGCTTGCGCGGCGGGAGCCTCTTTTTTGGCGGGCTTGAAGTCGCGCAGAGCTGCATCGAGCGACGAAGCGGCTACCAACGTCCGGCCTGTCGAATCGTCGATGACCTGAGCATAGATATGCACGTCGCTGCGGAAGACGCTCAGACGCGGGCGAGCAGTCGTACCTTCGAGGCGATTTCTCATGCGCATATGTCGCTTGAGCCGCGCTTTATTTGCGTTAAACTTTTTAATCATTTCTTCTTACCACCGACTTTTCCAGCTTTGCCGGCCTTGCGGCGGATCGCCTCACCGGCGTAACGAATACCCTTGCCCTTGTAGGGTTCGGGCTTGCGCACGCGGCGGATTTGCGCGGCAACCTCACCAACCAGTTGCTTATCTATGCCACTCACGCTCAGCTTTGTCGCCTTGGTGGCCGGGTCTATACCATCAACTGTGAAAGAAATGCCGTCAGGGGGCTGCACCTCGACAGGATGGGAATAGCCCGCCTGAATGACCAGGTTCTCTCCCACCTTCGCGGCGCGATAGCCGACGCCATGAATTTCAAGCTGTTTGGTATAGCCTTTCGTCACTCCTTCAACCATATTGTTGACGAGGGTGCGATACAGGCCATGTATGGCTTTATGTTGTTTACTTTCCGATGGACGCGACACGGTCAGCGTTCCATCTTCCAGTTTCAAGGTCAAGGCAGGGTCAACCTGATATGACAATTCACCTTTGGGGCCTTTGACCGTCACATAATTCCGATCGGTCCAGGTCACCTGCACCTTTGGCGGCACAGAGATTGGAGATCGTCCAATACGAGACATGTTATTCCTCCTGCCTACCAGACATAGCAAACGACTTCGCCGCCCAGTCCCTGCATGTAGGCGCGACGGCCCGTCATGAGACCCTGTGGCGTTGAAAGTATGGCAATGCCTTGCCCACCGCGCACGCGGGGGATGGCTGCCCGTTTGGTATACACACGCAGGCCAGGTTTGCTGACACGCTTCAACTGCGTCAGCACTGGCTGCTTTTCAACATAGCGCAGCGTCAGGCGTATGGTTCCCTGCGTGCTGTCCTTGAGGATTTCTATATCGTTGATATATCCCTCTTCCTTCAGGACACGCGCAATCGCCAGCTTCATTTTGGAGGCCGGGATAGAAACGCGATTATGCCGCGCCGCAACCGCATTGCGAATACGAGTAAGCATATCCGCGACGGGATCAGTCATGTTCATAAAACATCATCCTCCGATTACCAGCTCGACTTCGTTACGCCAGGTAGCTCACCGCGCAAAGCTCTTTCGCGGAAGCAGATACGACACAGGCCGAATTTGCGCATATACGCGCGCGGTCGCCCGCAAACCTGGCAGCGGTTATGTTGCTGCACCTTATGTTTGGGCTTGCGCTGCGACTTCACGATCATTGAGATTTTTGCCATTGCACTCTCCAGCGTTATTTCTTAAAGGGCATTCCCATTAACTTGAGCAGCCGCCGCCCCTCTTCATCGGTGCGAGCCGTCGTCACAATACTTACTTCCATACCGCGCACTTTATCGACCTTATCGTAGTCGATTTCAGGAAAGACCAGTTGTTCTTTCAAGCCCAGGGTATAATTGCCCCGGCCATCGAATGCGTCAGCCGAAACGCCCTGAAAGTCGCGCAAGCGCGGCAGAGCGACGTTCATCAGTTTATCCAGAAACTGGTACATGCGGTCGCCGCGCAATGTGACCATACAGCCAATCTGCATCCCTTCGCGCAACTTGAAGGTGGCGACGGAGCGTTTGGCGCGCGTGATTACCGGGCGCTGACCTGTGATAGTAGCCAGGTCGGAGACGGCGGCATCCATCGCTTTGGCGTTCTGGATGGCCTCGCCCATGCCAATATTGATAACAACTTTGTGGACACCCGGCACCTGCATCGGATTGGCGTAGTTAAACTCCTTGCGCAGGGCTGGCACGATCTCTTCGTTGTATCTTGTTTTCAGTCTCGATGCCATCGTTTAGCTACTCCTTCCTCGTCCGATCCTCAATGACCTTGTGGCACTTCTTGCAGATGCGCACGACGCGCACTTTCTGATCCGCGCCAATCGGCCGGCGTTCATGCCCAACCCGCGTGGGTTCGCCGCACTCGCTACAGATCAGCATAGTATTGGAGACCTGGAGCGGCATCGCTTTATCGATCACGCCTCCCTGCCGAGTCTGACCCTGTGGCTTGACATGCTTTTTCGCTATGTTGATGCCTTCAACAATGACCTTGTTGACCTGCGGCAACGCCCGCGAAACCGTGCCTCGCTTACCTTTATCCTTGCCAGTTGTCACCAGAACGGTGTCACCCTTCTTGATATTCATCTTGGCAAGGTGGAGAGGCTTTTTCTCTTTTACTTTGTTTGCCATACTTTCCCTCTAACGTTTGTCTTTGTCGTATTCATGCAACGACAAACTTCAACGCAGAACCACCAACGTTATGTCGGCCCTGGCGGGCTTGATGTCATACAAGCCCCTACAATGGGCGCAAGCCCTACAACACTTCAGGCGCGAGCGAGATGATCTTCATAAAGTTACGCTCGCGTAATTCGCGGGCCACCGGTCCAAAGATACGGGTGCCGCGCGGGTTATTGCCAGCCGCGATAATGACGGCGGCGTTCTCGTCAAAGCGGATATGCGAGCCATCGGCGCGCACATATTCCTTTGCCACACGCACAACCACCGCGTTGACCACTTCTCCCTTTTTTACCTGCCCGTTGGGAGCAGCGTGCTTGACCGAGGCTTTGATGATATCCCCGACTTGCGCGTAGCGCTTGGCGGAACCGCTCATGACGCGGATGCACATAATTTCTTTCGCGCCGGTGTTATCGGCGACTTTTAAGCGTGTCTGTGGCTGAATCATGGTGGTTTCTCCCTATGCTTCTGTTTCCGCGTCCTCATCGGAATCGGAATCTGCGGAAGTCAGGTCTGGATCAACCCCGGCCAACAATTCATCCACCGGGACTACGCCGCTGCCTCGCTTCACGATTTCAATCAGTCGCCAGCGTTTCAATTTGCTCAGTGGGCGCGTCTCTTCGATGCGCACCTGGTCGCCGATCTGACAACTATTCTCTGCATCGTGCGCGTAGAAGTGTTTGGTCCACTTATACGTGCGCTTGTAGATTCGATGTCGTTTCAACGATACGACAGCAACGACAATGGTTTTATCCATTTTATTGCTGATGACCACGCCTTCCTTTTGCTGGTGGCGTGCCTGTGGTTTGGCAGTCTGTGCTGCTTGCTGTGTCATACCTCAGCCTCCAATTGGGTCAACCGGTGCAGGACACGAGCAATATCTTTGCGCGTCTGCGTAAAGACACGGTTGTTCTTGACCTCACCGCGCTGCTGTTGCAGGCGCAGGTTGAACAGCTTCATACGCAAATCTTTCAACTCGCGCTGCGCCTCGCCAGCGTTAAATTCGGCAATCTGTTTGCGACGCTCTTTAGCCTTCGGCACTTTCAGCCTCCCCTCGTGTCAAGAAGCGCGTCTTCACCGGCAACTTGTGACCTGCCAGGCGCACGGCTTCTTTTGCGACCTCTTCGCTAACGCCGCCAATCTCGAAGATAATGCGTCCAGGTTTGACGACCGAGACGTAGTGATCGACCGCGCCTTTACCGCTACCCATGCGGGTCTCGGCAGGTTTGGCGGTGATCGGCTTATCCGGGAAGACACGTATCCACACTTTGCCACCGCGCTTCATGAAGCGGGTGAGCGCGATACGGGCGGCTTCGATCTGGCGAGCTTCCAACCAGCATGGCTCTAATGCCTGTAACCCGAACTCGCCGAAGGCGAGCGTGTTACCACGCTGGGCAGTTCCTCTCATACGACCGCGATGCTGTTTGCGGTACTTATAGCGTGACGGTGCCAGTAACATGGCTTCGATTCTCCTCTACTCGCTCTCGCTCGCGCCTGTCTCTGGCGTCTGTGAAACTTGTGGTTCAGGCGGAGTCTGTGGCGTCCGGGTTTCCGGCTCGGATACGGGAGCCTGCGACATACCGGCTACCGGCTCAGACTTCTCCGCGCTCTCGGCGCGCGGCGGTCGGGCTGTACGCTCACCCTGTGGGCGTGGCGTCCGCTCGCCCTGCGGACGTGCCGGGCGGTCTCCCTGCGGGCGTGGCGCTCGCTCGCCCTGTGGGCGTGCCGGGCGATCTCCCTGGGGACGTGGGGGCCGGTCTCCTTGCGGACGTGAGCCGCGTTCGCCCTGTGGACGATCAGTACGCAAGCCGCGATCTCCTTGCGGGCGATCACTGCGTGGACCTCGCTCACCCTGCGGGCGGTCGCTGCGTGGACCTCGCGGGGAACGGCGATCATTGCGGCGCTCGCCACCGTCACCGCGCTCGTGCGGTGCGAAAGAAGGCGCTTCTGGCGCGCTCTCCGTCATCTCACGGCGTTTGTTAGGCAGCACATCGCCCTTATAAATCCAGACTTTAATTCCAATCACACCGAAAGTAGTGTTGGCTTCCGCCAGCCCATAATCGATGTCGGCGCGCAGGGTATGCAGGGGAATTTTCCCCTCGATCTCTTTCTCTACGCGAGCAATTTCCGCGCCGCCCAGCCTGCCGCCGCACACGATGCGAATGCCTTTAGCGTTGGCGCGCATGGTGCGCTGTACCGCCTGCTTCATGGCGCGGCGGAACGAGACACGCTTCTCCAGTTGTTCCGCGATACTGCGTCCAACCAGGTAGGCGTCCAATTCCGGCTGGCGAATCTCGACAATGTTCAGGCGCACGCGCTTCCTGGTTTCTTTTTCAAGAGCGGCGCGCAGCCTGTCCACTTTTTCGCCGCTTTTGCCGATCACAATACCGGGTTTCGCGGTATGGATAATAATCGTGACCTGGTTAGCGGCGGCGCGTTCAATCTCGATGCGCGAGATCGACGCATTCGATAGATCCTTACGGATCATGTCGCGCAGCTTGAAATCTTCTGCCAGCAGGTCCTTATAATCACGTTCGGCGTACCAGCGAGACTGCCAGCCTTTTACGACGCCGAGCCTGAAACCTATGGGATGCACCTTGTGTCCCAAAAGTGTCCTCCTTCTTAGCGTCTCCTGTTGCCGGCGTCAGCCGGGTCATTTGAGACAATCACGGTAACATGGCAGAAGCGGCGCAAGATACGCGCTGCCCGGCCATGCGGACGCGCTTTGATACGCTTGACCCGAAATGAGTCGTCCGTCACAATATTAAGAATATACAGATCATCGGGGTCCAGATTATAGTTGTTTTCCGCGTTCGCCGCTGCTGACGCGACAACCGTACTGACAGGCTTCGCGCCCGCGTTGGGCATAAATTGAAGATACGCCAGAGCTTCGTTGACGCGCAGCCCTTTCACCGCATTAGTGACGAGACGCATCTTGCGCGGCGGAATACCGATGTCTTTAGCAATAGCCCGAACTTGCATCTTTCACCTCAGCGGACCGACGTGGTCCTCTCGCTCTTGCCGCCCGCGTGGCCCCGGAAGTGCCGCGTAGGGGCGAACTCGCCCAACTTATGACCCACCATATTTTCAGTAATATAGATAGGCACATGGGTTTTGCCATTATGGACGCCAATCGTCATCCCCACCATCTGGGGGAAGATCGTGGAAGCGCGCGACCAGGTCTTGATGACGCGGCGGTCGCCGCTTTTGATGATAGCCAGTACCTTCTTACGAAGCGATTCGTGAATGTACGGCCCCTTCTTTCTTGAGCGTGACATATGCTACTTCTTCCTCCTGCTAGCGTTGCGACGGCGCACAATATATTTGTCGGTGCGTTTATTGTTGCGCGTTTTATAACCCATCGCAGGCTTGCCCCAGGGTGTCTGCGGCTGACCGCCGATGGGAGCGCGCCCTTCACCACCACCATGAGGATGGTCACGCGGATTCATCACGGAGCCACGCACCGAAGGACGGCGACCCATATGACGAGCGCGCCCGGCCTTGCCGATGCTGCGGTTTTCGTGATCGACATTGCCCACCTGACCGATGGTAGCCATGCACAGGATATGCACCCGGCGCTGCTCGCCCGACGGCAGGCGTAACTGGGCATAATCGCCCTCTTTCGCCATCAACTGCGCGCCCGCGCCCGCGCCGCGCACCATCTGGCCGCCGCGCCCTCTCGTCAACTCGACGTTGTGAATGGTGGTACCGGTCGGGATGTTTTTCAGGGGGAGTGCGTTGCCTGGCTTGATGTCAGCCTCCGGCCCCGCGACCACCTTATCACCCACTTTCAAACCCAGGGGCGCGATAATATAGCGTTTCTCGCCATCCAGGTAATGAAGCAGAGCGATACGCGCCGAACGGTTCGGATCGTATTCAATGGCGGCCACTTTCGCGGGTACGCCCAACTTGTTACGCTTAAAATCAATCAAGCGGTAGGCGCGTTTCGCGCCGCCGCCGCGATGACGCACCGTAATCTTGCCCTGGTTATTGCGTCCCGCGTGCTTATTCAACTTGACCACCAGCGATTTCTCTGGTTTGGTCTTGGTTATCTCCTCGAATGTCGAAACCGACATGCCGCGACGCCCAGGAGATGTTGGCCGGTATTGTCTAATTGGCATCTCTCAACACTCCTTTAAGCCTTTAATGCATCGATTGAATCGCCCTGTGCCAGGGTGACAACCGCTTTCTTCCACTCGCGGGCCGCCACGGGCCGGGGAGCAGCACCTTTTCGCCGGATCATGCGTTCCTTGCCGGGCATCCGCATGACGTTGACTGAGACGACACGCACTTTGAATATGGTCTCAACCGCGCGGCGAATCTCAATCTTGTTTGCGTTCAACGCTACCTTGAAGGTGTACTGGTTGAGCTTTTCCTGCAAGCGTACCGTTTTCTCGGTAACAATACCGTTACGCAGTACTTCTGTGATTTCCACAGTCTATTCCTCCTCGCCGCCAGTTGACTCTTCAGTCTCTGGAACTTCTTCGGACTCCGTATCCGCAACTTCTGGCACTTCTCCGGCCTCTGTATCTGCGGTCTCTTCATCCTCAGACTGGTTTGCGATCTGCTGCGTCGCTGCGTCCGCGCTCAAACCTTCGCCGAAGACCAGTTCGATCCAGCGTATCGTCTGCGCCGGCATAATCACGCAATCATGCTTGAGTAGTTCGACGACGTTGATCGAAGAGACATGCTGCACTTTGGCATTGGGGATGTTGCGCGTGGATAGCACGAGGTTTTCATCGCGCTGCGGCAGCATCATCAAGACCTTCTTGCCCTCTACGGGCAGACGGTCGAGCAAGGCGAGCATATCTTTGGTGCGCGGCGTCTCCATGTTCAGATGGTTGACAACAATCAACTGCTCATTGGCAACCTTGTCGGAGAGAGCCGAGCGGATCGCCAGGCGGCGCATTTTCTTAGGCACGTCGTGATGATAGATATGCGGCTTCGGGCCGAATACCGTGCCACCATGCCGGAACTGCGGGGAGCGTGTGCTGCCCTGGCGAGCGCGGCCTGTGCCTTTTTGTTTATAGGGTTTTTTACCCCCGCCCGATACTTCAGCGCGAGTTTTCGTCGAAGCATTGCCCTGGCGGCGATTCACCAGTTGCGCAGTCACAACCTGGTGGAGTACCGCCACGTTGGGGATGACTCCGAACACCTGCTCGCTCAGTTCGAGCTGTTCTACGGCTTCACCAGCCATGTTATACACTGTAGTCGAGGGCATTTCGGTTTACCTCATCACATGCTTCTTAATCATGAGCAACCCGCCAATCGCGCCAGGGACGGAACCCTTGACGAGCAGCAGATTACGCTCAGGATCAGCTTGAACCACTTGCAGTTTCTTCATCGTCACACGGGCATTTCCCATATGACCGGCCATGCGCGTGCCTTTCAGCACACGTCCGGGCGTTGTGCCGGAGCCAATCGAGCCGGGCGCGCGGGTGCGGTCTGACTGTCCATGCGTCTTTGGGCCACCAGCGAAGCCGTGTCGTTTGACACCGCCCTGGAAACCCTTACCTTTGGAAGTTCCGACGATATCAACCGCTTCACCAATGGTGAAAAGGCTGGCATCAAACTTCGCGCCGAGTTCTATTCCCTCCAGGTTGCTGCCATCGCGCAGGTCTACCTCGCGCAGCACTTTGAACGGTCCCAGTTCGGGTCCCGGCCGGCGCTGGCGGTTTTGCGATACCTTGAGCAACTTCTCAATTTGCTTGTCTTTAGTCGCCGGAGTAGCTTCGTCTCCGGTTGCTTCCTCGCCAGCCTTCTTGCCGCGCTGTTCTTGCTGGTATGCCTGCAAGCGTTTGCGCTGACCCTTCAACAATGGCAGGCTGTGACCCAGATGTCCCAGTTCGGGACGGGTGGCCTTCTTCACCGGTTCCTGCTCAAAGCCAATCTGGATGGCTTCATAACCATCTCGGGCAGTCGTCTTGATCTGTGTCACAAAGCATGGGCCTGCTTCTATCACTGTAACCGGAATTACCGTTCCATTCGGCCCAAATACCTGAGTCATGCCGACCTTCCTGCCCAACAATCCACTGAGCATATCCTTTCCTCTCTTCTCTGCTGTAGGATGACATTTGGTAAATATGTATAGATGAGCGGACGCGATAAATCGCGTCCCTACACATATATCCTTACAGCTTGATCTCGATATCCACGCCTGCGGGCAGATTCAATCGTGTCAACGCCTCAACCGTCTTGTTGGTCGGCTCAATAATATCAATCAGGCGCTTGTGCGTGCGCATCTCAAATTGATCGCGCGCATCTTTATCAATGAATGGTGAGCGCATCACCGTATATTTGTCGATTTCGGTGGGCAGTGGCACCGGGCCAGAAACGCGCGCCCCGGTCTGCTGCGCCGTGTCTACAATCTGCATCGCCGACTGGTCGAGAATGCGGTGATCGTATGCTTTCAAGCGAATGCGAATCCGCTGTTTTGCTCCTGTAGCCATGTCTTTCTCCTTGGAGGGACGCGATTGATCGCGTCCCTCCAGTCCACGATGTTACTTTTCGACGCGCACGCAGATGCCAGCACCCACGGTACGGCCACCCTCGCGGATGGCGAATTTGACGCCCTCTTCCATCGCCACCGGCTGGATCAGTTCCACCGTCATCTCGATGTTGTCGCCCGGCA
>DASTKD010000570.1:0-5892 GCA_035716135.1 Ktedonobacteraceae bacterium | reverse complement strand
GTTCACGGCCACATCATCTACATAAAATGCTGAGGTGCGTGTCGAGGACGAGGACGTTTTGGCCTCGAAAACCAGCGTGACATTCTGCCCGGCATAGTTGGCGAGCAGGCTGGTCGCATCGAACGTGACTTGCTGCCAGGTGCGCGTGGCATCGGTGTTGCACGCGGCTTGCACCTTACCGATGGTATTGCCGCTGCTATCCAGCAGCATTACCGTGAAGGTGTCGGAGCAGGTGTGCGAGGTGCGGTTGGTGTCGCCATACCACCAGTAGTTGACGTTGATGGATGACACGCTATTCGGCACTGTAAAGCTTTGCCCGATCGCGTCGTCGCAACTGCCATAGCCGCACAGGAACGCGCTGTAATTGCCCGTATGTGGGTTCGTCGAGTCCACCAGTTCATAGCCACCGGCAGAAGATTCCTGCCAGCCCTGCGAACCCTGCTCGAAGCCGCCATTCTGGATCAGCGAGCCTCCCGGTGGAGGAGGCACGGGCGTCGAGGTCGTCGTGGGACTCGGCGGCGGGGGCGGAGTCGAAGTGGTGGTGGGACTTGGCGGCGGAGTTGAGGTATCCGTCGGGCTGGGCGTTGTCGTATTCGTGGGTGTTGGCGATGGCGTCGATGTTCCGGTTGGCGTTGGCGTCGGCGGTGGCCCTGTTACACCGGCTGCCACATCACGCGCGATATTGTAGATGTCGGGCGATCCCCAGCCGCTTGCCTCATCATAGCCCGCCGTTGCCGGGTAAAAGAGGTTGGTGCCACTGGTAACGTCGTGGAACGGCGTGAACTGTGGAGACGAATTTTCCAACCCGTAAAGCACGGGATTGGCAAAGCCCATGCGCGATTTACCCTGCTGTTGCAGGTAGCTGTTGATGAGCGCGGTGCTGCCCGCCCAGAGCGGCGCGGCGGCACTGGTGCCACCTACCTCGATCCAGCCCGATGAGCAACCAGCCGCCGACACGGTGCAATAGACCGCGTAACCGGTGGCAGGATCGGCGTCGGCTGAGACATCCGGCACCTCACGATTGCCGTTGCTGTACTGGTTCTGCACGCCGGGGCCGGTCTGCCAGCTTGCCTCTTTGAAGAAACTGCTGATGCCGCCGCCGCCGCCCGAACCTTTGGGGCTACGCTGCGTATCGGACGGATTGCTCCACACCGACTCGCTGCCATAGGCACCATTATTCAGTTGCAGGTTGGTACCGCCCACACCCGTGATGTTGGGATCGTCAGCCGGGGAATCGACAGCCAGGTTGCTGTCATTGCAATCATACGCGCCGGAGTCGCCTGCCGCCGCGTACATGGCGATGCCCTGCGCCGCTCCCTGGCTGAAGATGTTGTCGAGGGTCTGAAGTTCGGCGTTACCGCTCTGCGCTTCGCATTCACCCCAACTGATGGTGGTGATTTGCGCTTTGTTATCGGTAACAATCTTGTTATAGGTATCGTTGACGCCCTGCGTCGAGTTGGGACCCTCGTAGACGATCTGGGTTGCTTTGGGGGCCATGGCCGCCACTACCTCAATATCCAGCTCCACTTCGATTGCGCCCGCTCCGGCTGAACCGTTGAAACCATCCACCAGCACGTTGCTAATGCCCGGTGTACCCAGGCTGTAGTTTTGCAGATACTGGGTGATGTCGCTGCTCTGGTAGCCATCAAGCTCAAAAACGGCGACTGTCTGGCCGCTTCCCTGCAAAGCGGATGTTTGCAAAGGCGCGGCATCGTATGCGCCGCTCAGATCGGAGGGTCCAAAGCCACTTTGCGCGGCGTTGGGCGATGCGCTGGCATGAGCTGTAAAGTTTGGCTTGCTTTTGCCATGCGATGGGCCGCTCAGATGATACAATGGATGCATCTTCACGCTGTTATCCAGCCCACCGATCGAAGCAATGATCGAGGAAAGCGCGCCGGGAATGACGGGCGCGCCAGCATTGGCGAAGAAGGTATTGGCCCCCAGCACATAATTGTTGATCGTCACCTGAAAGGCTGACTCGGCCTGGGCAACGCTCGAAGTGGCGTCGATCAAGAGGCCGTTGGGGGAAACGCCTGTCACTGCCAACCCCTGCTGTTGTAGATAGGTTTTGACCTGCTGCACCTGGTCGGCGTCGGGTCCGAATTGAGCGGCAAACTCCTGAGGCGTCAAGTATTGATGATAGCGCGAAGAACGTGGATTGTTGAGGTCGCTCAGGAGACTGTCCAGTTCCGATCGGTTGCGCAGTTGCAGCCCGACCGAGAGATTGAGTTGCTGTTGGGCATCGGCAGGCCCAACCATACGAGCGCGACTGACCAGGGGAACGGTCTGGTTGGTCAGGACAAAGGGCGAGTTTTGTTTCGCCCGCGCGATAAATACAACGCTGAGAATACTTGCGACGATAATAACAAGACCGACACACGTAGTCACCAGCTTGCGTAAATAGGTTCGCTGCATGTAGCTCTCCACTTACTGAAAATATACGAGACGACATTTTGACATACATTGATAAACGGGAAAATTGCCGGGCCTGGGGGATATACGACAATTTGAAAGCCTTCGTCGCCACCCCGGACGCCCACCAGAGGCATCTTTCACCGGGAGGTGTTTTGGAAGGCACTCATCTGGCCTGTCATCCTTCGCCATTTGTCGTCCCTCGCCAGCTGTCATCCTGAGCGCAGCGAAGGATCTCTCGCCAGGGACCGAGATCCTTCGCTGCGCTCAGGATGACAGCTCGCTCCTTTCCACAAACACCTGTCAGGGGTGGTGCTTGACTATATTGAATTTATTGGCTAAGATAAAATCGGCTTTATTGAGCTTTTTAAGTACCATCGTGAATCATAGAAGGCGAGGAGTAAGATGGACGGTACCTCAAAAAAGGGGCGGGAGGCATCCCCATCGCTGGCTGATGAAGTGTTCGCCGGTGGAGGCGAGATGGGGGCGCTTATGCGCACCATCGACTGGTCGGCTACCCCGCTGGGAGCGGTGGAACAGTGGCCTCAGAGCTTACGTACTGCCGTTAGTATTTGCCTGGCATCGGATTTCCCTATGCTCATCTGGTGGGGGCCAGAGCTAGTCAAGCTGTATAATGATGCCTACCGTATCATACTCGGCGCGAAACATCCCCGCGCGATGGGGCAGCGTGGGAAAGAATGCTGGCCCGAAATCTGGGACATCATCGGGCCAATGCTGGAAGGTGTGCTTAACAAATGCAAAGCTACCTGGTCAGAGAATCAACTCCTCCTCCTCGAACGCAATGGCTACGCCGAAGAATGCTATTTCACGTTCTCTTATAGCCCTATCCGCGATGAAACGGGCGGCGTGGGCGGGGTCTTCACCGCCGTGACAGAAACAACTGCGCATGTACTCGGCGAGCGTCGCCTGCGCACGCTGCGCGAAGTGGCAGCCAGCACCTATGATGCAAAAACAGCGGCGGATGCCTGCTGTGCAGCGGCAGAGGTGCTGGCGAAGAATACCGCAGATATTCCCTTTGCGCTCCTTTATTTGCTGGAGAATGAGGGGAAACAGGCGCGTCTCATCTGTAAATCCGGCTTACAATTGGACGAAGCAGCCAGACCAGACCAGGTCGATATTTCAAGTTCGGAGGACCAGAGGCAGGCGTGGCCGCAAGCCCAGGTCATTCGCAGCGGTCAACCTGCGTTAGTGACAGATATCATCCATCGTTTCGGCCCTATTTTCGTGCATTCACCCGCCGAGGCGGTGGTACATACCACCCTGGTGTTGCCCATAGCTCGTCCTGGACAGGCAGAGCCGTATGGTCTGCTCATCGCCGGTACCAGTCCACTGCGCGCGCTCGACGAGGAGTACCAGGGCTTTCTCACGCTCGTCGCCGGGCAGGTCGCGGGGGCGGTTGCCAACACGCTCGCCTACCAGGAAGCACGCAGGCAGGCCGAAGAATTAGCCGAACTTGATCGCGCTAAAACCGCTTTTTTCAGTAATGTGAGCCACGAGTTCCGCACGCCACTCACGCTTCTGCTGGGGCCAATCGACGATGCCCTGTCCAACAGTGAGCATCCCTTGCAGGAGCAGCACCGGGCGCAACTGGAGATCGTGCGCCGCAATGCATTGCGCCTGCTCAAACTGGTCAACACCCTGCTCGATTTTTCGCGTATTGAAGCGGGACGCGCCCTGGCCGCTTACGAACCTGTAGACCTGGCCGTTTTCACCGGCGACCTGGCGAGTACTTTCCGCGAAGTAATAGAGAGGGCAGGGCTACGTTTCGTGGTGGATTGCCCGCCCCTGCCTGAAGCAATCTTTGTGGACCGCGACATGTGGGAGAAGATTGTCCTTAACCTGCTCTCCAACGCTTTCAAGTTCACCATGACCGGTCACATAACCATTACCCAACGCCTGATCGATGACCGTGTTGAGTTGGTGGTGCAGGATACCGGCTCAGGTATCGCGGAGGAAGAGCTTCCGCATATCTTTGAGCGTTTTTACCGCTCTCACAACACAGAGGCCCGCACGCAAGAGGGTTCGGGCATTGGCCTGTCGCTGGTGAGCGAACTGGCGCGACTGCACGGCGGCACGGTGTCCGCCAGCAGCCGCATTGGTGAGGGTACCACCTTCACCGTCACCATTCCGCATGGCCCTGAGCATCTGCCCATTGAACGCTTGCGCTCAACCAGAAAGCTCTTCCCAGGAGCAACTGAAAGCACAGCGTATGTAGAAGAAGCTCTGCGCTGGATACCCTCGGAAACATCCGGGCTTGCTCAAATGGCAGGTGGGGTACAGGGCGACAGGTACCTGGAAGACCCTGAGAAGGTTGCCAGCATAAAGAAAATGCCTGCCGGGCGTATCTTGTTAGCTGATGATAACGCCGATATGCGTGAGTATCTGGGACGCCTGTTAAGGGCGTACTGGCAAGTCGAAACTGTTGCTAATGGCACAGACGCGCTGCGGGCTGCTTTGCAGAGCGCGCCGGATCTGGTCATCAGTGATGTGATGATGCCCGGATTGGACGGTTTCCAACTACTCACGGCCTTGCGCAACGACCCGCGAATGCGCGATATTCCCATTATCTTGCTCTCGGCGCGCGCCGGAGAGGAGGCAACCATCGAAGGGTTGGAGGCAGGCGCGGATGATTACCTGGTCAAGCCATTCTCAGCGCGCGAGTTGCTGGCGCGAGTCGGCGCTCACATGGAACTGTCTCTCATGCGCCGCGCGATTGCCACGCAGGCCAAACAGCACGCCGATGAAAATGCGCTGCTCTATCAACAGGCGCAGGAAGCTGTGAACCTGCGCGACGAATTACTCGCCGCCGTCACACACGATCTCAAAAATCCCCTGGCAACCGTGATGGGCTTCACGCAACTGCTACGCCGCACCGTTGATCGCACTGACTGGCCCGAGAAAGACCAGGTCATAGATGGGATAGCTCGCATTTACGCCACAGCTACACGCATGAATATGTTGATCGATGAACTGCTCGATTTCGCTCATCTCCAGATTGGCAATCCGCTCAATCTGGACGAGGGCGAAACAGATCTCGTCAGGCTGGCGCGTCAGGCCATCACTGCTTACGAGCAGACCAGCCGCCGCCACCAGTTGCGCCTCGAGGTCAGCCTGCCCGAACTGATCGGTTGGTGGGATAGCGTGCGCATTGAAAGGGTGCTTGGAAATTTGCTTTCCAATGCCATCAAGTATAGCCCCGAAGGAGGCGCGATTACCGTCAGGGTTACGAAAGAAGAGAGCGAGGACGAGACACGGGCGATATTAAGCGTTGCAGACACAGGCATCGGCATTCCCGCCAGCGATCTTCCCCAGATTTTTGATCGCTTCCACCGCGCCAAAAACGTCGTCAAGCACATCAAAGGGTCGGGCATTGGCCTGGCAAGCGCGCGCCACGTCGTCGAACAGCACGGCGGCACCATCTCGGTCGCCAGTCAGGAAGGCGTGGGTTCGACCTTTACC
>DASTKD010000569.1:0-5577 GCA_035716135.1 Ktedonobacteraceae bacterium | reverse complement strand
GTGTTCGACCTTCTTTTTCATACTCTTCACGCGGTCCCCAGAGGTCAGCGTGATTGAGTGTTGCCAGTTGAGGCGGTCGCGTGCTTTGTTGTCGCTTGACGAATATGCCAATAGCTACGCCCTGTTGAATATCGAAGACATTTTCATCTTTAGAACCATCAGGAGCTTTTTCTTGCTTCTTGCTATTGCCATGCAGGTTCAACACGTAAATATCATCAAAGCTTTGCATCAAACTCTGGCGCATCCCCCGGAACGTAGGGTTGTCAAGGTAGCCATGGTTGGTAATGAAAGCCAGAATGCCATAGCCCGTTTGCTCGATACGACTTTGCGCGAAACGCATAAATTTCACATAATCATCATTGAGCCATTTGGGGTTTCGCTCGTTTAGAGATTGCCCATCTACCTCGAAGTAGTTTGCAACCTTCTTCCCCGAACTATCTTTGCCATGCAGCAGGTTATTGATCCATTTCCCTTTATTGGCAGAATGACCGGAGTAGGGGGGATTGCCCAGTACTACCATCACGGGATATCCTTGCTTAACCTTCGCGGCTTCGTTAGCTTCATCAGAAATATAGCGTCCGAACATAATCTGCGAGCGTTTCAGGGCTTCCTCTAAGGTGTTGGTCAGGTAGATGCCCAGGCGTTCGTCGCTCTGGAAGTCGTAGGCCCAGGTGGCGCGTTCGGCGGGCGGCAGGTCTACGGCGGCCAGTTGCATACCCAGTTTGAGATGCGCCATCGCGTAGGGGGCCATCAATAGCTCGAAACCGAAGAGGCGCGGCAAAAGCTGTTCGCGCACGTAGCCCGACCACATGCCGGCGTTGTTCGTCTGGCGGTAGCTTTCGCGGATATGCTCGATCACGTAATACAGGAAGGTGCCGGTGCCGCAGGCCGGGTCGAGCAGCAGCACGCGCGGGGAAGTGGTCGCGCGCGTCTCGCCCTGGTCATCCACATAGGTGTAGGAGACGGTGGAGTCGTCGCCCAGCCCTTCGGGACAATCGAAATGCGTGCGTAGCAGGGCATCGACCGAGCGCACGATATAGGACACCACCGGCTCAGGCGTGTAATAGACCCCGCGCAGTTCTCGCATTTTGGGGTCGTAATGCGCCAGGAACGTTTCGTAGAAATGCACAATCGGGTCTTCCTGGCGCGTGTGTTTGCCGAAATCGGCCAGCACTTCGTCCATCCTGGTCGCATCGAGCAATTGCGCCAGGTCGTCCACAAAGCCCACGAACGGCTCATCGTCCAGGCCTGGCCCGGCGATGGTGCCGAACAGCCGCCGTAAAAATGGGTTGGTGCGCGGTATCTCTTTGGCCGCGTCGTTGCGATTAAAGGGTTTCGCGCCCTTGTGGTTATAGCGGGCAGCAAATAGCCCGTAGGCCAACGTTTGCGCGAACATATCGGCAAATTCCGCTTCCGTCAATTCCGGCAGCAGCACCTCCTTGAACGCGCTGTACAAATCCCTCAGCACATTGGAGGCCGCCTTCTTCTCGAACGCCTCGACGATGATGTCGCGTATCATATGCGCCAGCCGCGCCATACGTTTCGCCAGTTCGGGAGGAGTGCGCACTGGTTCTACGCTATGCTCAAGAAAGTTTTGTAGCGCCTGCGCCACCTCCTGAGCTTTGTCCCTGTCGAAAGGCAGCCGCTTATCTGATTGTGGCGTGGCAAGTACAGCCGTCGCGCGTTTCTCGCCATGCACGTACCAGCGAAACTCCAGGTAGTTCGTGAAGACCAGGTTATCCAGCGCGTGCAGGTAGCGTTTCAACTGCTTCCCCTCGCGCGTCTTAGGCTCATTGAGCTTGCTGTCACGCTCGATCTCATCTAGATTCATCCCCGCGTCCTTCGCCTCCACATAGCCCACCGTGAAGGTATTCGTCCCTTTCGCGCGCTCGATCACATAATCCGGCGCGCCGCACTTGATGCGTTTCGGCTCATTAGTCGCGCACACATCGCCCGCCAGCGCCTCCAACAAATCTTTCAAAGCCCCCCGGTAGCTATGTTCCGTGGCGATGCCCCGTTTGAAATCCCTCTCAACCTTGCCCAGGTACTCGCGTAACACCGTCTCGCTCAAAGTCTCGTCTCACTCTCTATAACGTTTTCACAGATTCTATTTTATGAGATTATGCTGAACCATTCTATAGCGGCTCCAGTGTAGCGTATAAAGAGTCACGATGCAAGCAGTACCCGTCCGATAACCCGTAGTGTTCTGTCACGCTGCATGAACCACTTCGCCTGTCATTCTGAGCGTAGCGAAGAATCTCGGCCTGCCACCAGGGATTCTTCGCTACGCTCAGAATGACAGGGGGACGATTCCTACACCTCCTGTCGTCTGCACCTCCTGCCACCAGGGATTCTTCGCTACGCTCAGAATGACAGGGGGACGATTCTACACCTCCTGTCGTCTTGCATCTTCTGGCAGCGAGAGGGATTCTTCGTTGCGCTCAGAATGACAGTGAGGCGATTCCTGTGTCTCCTGTCATCAGCATCTTCTGTCATTCTGAGCGCAGCGAAGAATCCCTCTCGCTGCCAATCATGCTCCTTCCCATTCCTCACTCAAGTCTCGCCAGTCGGGATTGCTAGACTCGATCAAGGCCACCTTCTTTGCCCGCAACCAGCCCTTGATGGACTTCTCCCGCGCCAGAGCCGCCTGCACATCAGACGTTTCTTCAAAGTAAACCAGGCGCGTCACATGATACTTGCTGGTAAAACCTGCTGCCAGGTGTTGTTTGTGTTCATACAGGCGTCTCTGTAAATTATTGGTCACGCCCGTGTAGAGGGTTTTTGAGCCATTCGCCAGAATATAGACATAGTAGTGTTTCATCTGCTCATGCCTCTTGCTCTTCTCTCTTGTCACTGCCTGTCATACGTTGATGCCTGTCATTCTGAGCGCAGCGAAGAATCTCCAGATTACCGGGCGAGAGATTCTTCGCTGCGCTCAGAATGACAGGCACTACAACTCCTTCCTTCAAAAACCTACCCGTGTAAGGCGCGCAAGGGTTCCATCCCTACCGGTTGTGTTCCGTTCTCTTGTGCCCAGCGGAGCGTAACCACAACGAGACATGGCTCGGCTGCATGGTCTCCTCGACCACCGCCATGAGATGTTCGCTCAATTGTGCCAGATCAACCTCATTGCGCAGGGTTGTACTGAAGGCCGCGACCGTGCGCGCAGCATCATACTTGCGGCGATAGAAGCGATGGTCGATGATGGCCTGGAGACGGTGGCGTAAGGGTTGGAAGAGAGCCGCGATGGCGAGGGTCGAAGCAACAATGACGACTGGAGACTGCGAAGCCTGTCCCGTGAACAGGCGCACAAACGCCTGTAGACCGATCACCAGGCCAGCATAGACCAGGGCCAGCAAGACTGTCAGCGTGCCATACACCAGCGTGCGGTTAATCAGCAGGTCGATGTCGTACAATCGGTAGCGCAAAATCGAGAACCCGATGGAGAGTGGGATCAGGAGCAAGGCGGCGGGCCAGATGATAAAAGTAACAATAAATGTACCGTAAGCATTTGAGTTGAGATTGGATGGGAGAAGAAAGATGAAGGCTAAAATGCCTGTGATCACTCCGATTGCCACTGCTACCCCTAAGATCACCCACTTTGTCTGCTGGCGCTGGGCAGGCGTGGATACGCGCCGGTAGCGGTAGATTTGCGAATAAATGATGGCTCCATATATGACGAGGGTCATCAGTAGTTGAAGCCATGCAGGCCAGTTCGCGTCAAAAGCTGATGAGGGTGAAGGGAAATCGCCCAAAAATTCTGAAATGATGAAGAGCAGTAGAATCAGTCCCATCCAGCGCGGGACCAGCCGTCCACCGGGAAAGAGCAGAAAGAACACACCCAGTGAGATAATCCCAAGAAAGTTCATGAGACTGAGTGGCAAAGCGAAGGTGGGATAGGCCAGTACCAGTACGGAGGGGGTATTATTGTTTGAGAAGGAGGTAACATTGAACATCACCAGAACAAAGGCAGCTAGCAGCGCCAACCAGTCATCAGACCTGCGCCAGAAAATGAAGAAACCGACCCCGTACCAGATTGCTGAGGTGATCACGTTGAAGATGGTGTTCAGAATGACAAACCCACTGACAGACAAACCAATGGTAGAGAGCGATTGTGTAGGAATTGCCCCGGATTGGAGTTGCTGATTGGATATAAGGAGGCTGGCAATAAAGAGTCCCAGGCTGGGGACGACCAGTGCCAACCACACAGCACGGGCCACAATACGCCAGGGGCCAGTTAAGCGCGTATTCGCGGCGTTGGAAACAACTGCTTCGCCCGCGATTTTTCCTTTAGAATCCGCCACATTCATGCACCTTGTCCTCCCCACACGAGAAAATAAACTTAACAGATCAAGAATAACAGAAAGTTATCCTCAACCATATCATATCATACCTCCGTCTCCTAATCGTTACAGAAAACGTTACGAACTACTAGCCATCAGCTACTACTGCAAATCACCTACCTACACAACCTGGCTGATCTCCAACAAATGTCCGTCCGGGTCGCGGAAGAAGCAGCGAATCTCTCTGCCCCAATCAACCGGAGGCGTCAGGAAGACAGCACCTCGCGCTTTAAGCGTCTCATAGGCCGCCTGGCAATCTGGCACGCGAATCGTCAGTTCATGCGTGACGGTATCGGGATCGCTCGGTGGCGCAAATGTCACAGTGGGCTTATCTCTGGTAGGGCCGCCGCCAGTCACCAGCAGTAGCCAGCTCCCCTGAAAGTTCAGCACGCACGACGTGCCGCCATACTCACGATAGACCGTCGCCCCCAGCACGTCTCGATAGAAATGTCGCGCCTGCTCCATATCGCTAACCACCAGCAAATGGCTAAGCTCCACCCCGTCTACAGGAAATTCCTCCTGACTCATCATTCGCCTCCTCAAATTGTTTCACGATTTCATATGTCTGCCATTATACCTCATCTGATGCGCTCATTTAGATGAAAGCGCGACGTTTTGGGAAAAAAAACGATGTAGATAGTGAGATATCTCAATTGTTACGGGCGTGGAGGAATTGATGCCACAACGTCGCCGTCCTATAGTGCAGGAGCCGGGGAGTAATGCCCCGCTAGAGACACGTCATGCATGTACCGCCGATCTCTATCAACTCTATGCTCCGGCGGTTTTCGCGTATATCCGCCATCATACGGCAGACCTCAATGACGCGGAAGATATACTGGCTGAGGTCTTCGCTGGCGCGTTACGCCAGGACCTGACCGTCATGAGCGCGGATGAGCAGCGAGCGTGGCTCTGGGCGGTGGCGCGTAATAAGGTCAACGATCATTATCGCCAGGGGCAACGCCGCCAGCAGGTCTCGCTGGAGAGCCTGGGGGAAATACTGGAAGATGCCACGACCCCGGAGCAACTCGCCCTCCAACAGGAGGAAATGGCCTACCTGCACAGCTATATGCAACGCCTCTCGGCGACGCAACAGGAAGTACTCCAACTGCGTTTCACCGGCGGGCTGCGCTGCACCGAGATCGCCGCGCTTCTCAACAAACGTGAGGGCGCGATTCGCAGCATTCTCTCGCGCGCCCTGAACGAACTGCGCAAGTACTACGAACGGTAGGGAAAG
>DASTKD010000568.1:0-4921 GCA_035716135.1 Ktedonobacteraceae bacterium | reverse complement strand
CATGCCACCGACTATTCCAATGCTTCGCGCACCTTGCTCTTCAACATCTACGACGGCCAGTGGGATGATGTCATCCTCAAAGAATTTGGCGTCCCTCGCTCTATGCTGCCCACCGTCATGCCGTCCAGCGGCGTTTTCGGTGAAACCGATGCCGAGTTCTTTGGCGCTCCCCTTAAGATGGCGGGCGACGCTGGCGACCAGCAAGCGGCCACATTTGGACAGGCGTGCTATGAGGTCGGTATGGCGAAGAACACCTATGGTACCGGTAACTTCATGCTCATGAACACCGGCTCCAAAGGCGTTCCCTCTCAAAACGGCCTGCTCACCACCATCGGCTGGGGCCTCGGCGATCCGTCCCATGCACAGATTACCTACGCCCTCGAAGGCGCTATCTTCATCACCGGCGCTGCCGTCCAGTGGCTGCGTGATGGCCTCGGCGTCATCAAGCAGAGCGCCGATGTCGAAACCCTTGCCGCTACCGTCCCCGATAACGGCGGCGTCTATCTCGTTCCTGCCTTCGTCGGCCTCGGCGCGCCCCACTGGGACCCCAACGCGCGCGGCACCATCGTCGGCCTGACACGTGGTTCCACTGCCGGCCATATCGCCCGTGCCACTCTGGAGTCCATGTGCTACCAGACCCGCGAGGTCCTCGAAGCCATGTCAGCCGACAGTGGCATTGGTTTTAAGACGCTGCGCGTCGATGGCGGCGCGGTCGTCAATAATCTGCTCATGCAGTTCCAGGCCGATATCCTCGGCGTGGTTGTCCAGCGGCCAAAGGTGGCAGAGACTACCGCCCTGGGAGCTGCTTACCTCGCGGGTATCGCCGTAGGCTTCTGGGGCAGCGCGCAAGAAGTCGCGGAACAGTGGGCTATCGACCGCACCTTCGAGCCGCAGATGAGCAAGGATCAGCGCGACAGCCTCTACGCGGGCTGGAAACGCGCGGTAGAACGCTCCAAGAACTGGGCGCAGTAGCGCTCTCGCGCCGCACAGGATTAGGACGGCCGCGAGGTCGCCCTGTTCCTGGCATTGGAAAGTCGTCCTTTGTAGTGCGTCCCTTTCAGTTCAGTGATTGTTGTTATTTTTATCTTTTGCAGGAACATGCGCGTATGTGTCATGTTGTTGCTTCATCAGCAGAAATGGAGTGAGCATCCATGGCTAGTTCAAGTTCATCTGTGAGCAGAACACCTCCCCTCGCTGGCACCTGGGGAGAGATGATCGGCGAATTTTTCGGAACGATGGTGCTGATTCTCTTTGGCGATGGTTGTGTAGCGACCTTTGGGCTTTTTGGTTCAGTGGTCCCATCTGCAACCGAGTGGACTGTTATTATACTTGGGTGGGGTCTTGCCGTGATGCTGGGCATCTACGTCGCTGGTGCCATCAGTGGCGCGCATATCAACCCCGCCGTGACGCTGGCTTTCGCAGTGAGGGGGAAATTTCCCTGGAGCAAGGTCGTTCCCTACTGGATTGCGCAGGTAGCTGGCGCGTTTATTGCGGCCCTGCTTCTCTACTTCGTTTACCAGGGGGCGCTCGTCAACGCTTTGGCGGCCAATCACCTGGGCATTGGTCAGATTGCCTCGGGGCCAACGTATGGTGGAAATGGTTTCGGGTGGATTTTTTACACCGGCCACAGGTCGTTTGTTGGCACATTCGGCGCCTTCGGCGATGAGTTTATTGGCACGGCCCTCCTCGTCGGCATGATCTTCGCCATTGTGGATGTGCGCAATCAGCCGGTGCAGGCAAATCTGAATCCGCTGATTATTGGCTTTTTGATCGTAGCAATTGGCGCATCCTTCGGACTGAATACCGGGTATGCCATTAACCCCGCCCGTGATTTTGGCCCGCGCCTGTGGATCGCCATTGTCAGCGGCGGCGCCAGCCTGTCCGTCGACAATTTCTACTTCTGGATTCCTATCGTCGCTCCACTGATAGGAGGTGCTGTAGGGGCCCTCATCTACGAATTCACTGTCGGCAAGGTGCTGCAAGCAAGGGGGCTTATGATGTCTGGTGCGGCTGAATCCAGGGGTGAAGCGGTGCGCGAGCCTGGCGCAGGCGGCGAGTAGTCTTTAGCTAACACGCGAAAGGATGAACATACGAAGATGTGTCAGTGAGGCGGCGCGTCGATCCTTGCTTTCACATGTTCGTATGTTCACGGTTACCTATGCAACCACAATCATCATCGGTGCGTACGCACAACCTCTCTCTCCTGGAGAGCGAACAATTTGATGTACTTGTTATTGGCGGGGGCGTCACAGGCGCTGGCGTCGCTCTGGATGCGGTCGCGCGAGGTTACAAGGTAGCGCTTGTTGAAAAAATAGACTTCGCCAGCGGCACGAGTAGCAAATCGACCAAACTCGTGCATGGCGGCATTCGCTACCTGCCAGAATTTGACTTCGCGCTCGTGCGTGAAGCCCTGATCGAGCGCGGGCTTTTGCTGAAAAACGCGCCATTTCTCGTGCATCCGGTTGGCTTTATACTGCCCATCTATAAAGGTGATCGCCACCCGGTAGGTCTGCCCTTTACCACGCCCTGGGGCATCGGCCTCGGTTTTATTCTCGATATTGGACTCTGGCTCTACGACGGTCTTGCCGGACGGCGCAATGTAAAGAGGCATCGCCGTTTGAGTCGCAAAGAAGTCATGCGACGCGCCCCCGCCCTGGTCACTGAAAATCTCAAAGAGGGCTTCATCTACTACGATGGGCAAACCCACGACGCTCGCCTGACGATGGCGATCCTGCGCACCGCCGTTCAATATGGCGCAACCATCGCCAACTACGCCGAAGTCACCTCGTTCCTTACCGAAAATGGCAAAGTGCGCGGCGCGCATGTGCGCGATAACCTCGGCGAGCAGCATTTCATCGTGCGCGCTCGCCATATCGTCAATGCTACCGGCGTCTTCGCTGAAGAAGTCGAGGCCCTCACAGAGGCGGGTTCGCTGGTTCAGGTTGAACCCAGTAAAGGAGTGCATCTCGTTTTCTCGCGTGAGGATGTCCAGATCGGCGATGACGCCATCGTTTTACCAGAGACCGATGATAAACGTATTCTCTTCCTGGTCCCCTGGGAATCACGCGCGGTCTTCGGCACTACCGATACTGGTGCTGGCGATCTCGATCACCCAGTTGCAACGCAGGCGGATATCGACTATCTCTTGCATCACCTGAACCGCTATCTCTCTGTCAATCTTACGAGCGACGATATCATCAGTGCGTATGCCGGCTACCGACCACTGCTGCGCGCCCGCAGCTCAGAGCACTCTACCGCCAAACTCTCGCGCACCCACGCGGTATTGCAAAATGCCTCTGGCCTTGTGACCATCGTTGGTGGTAAGCTTACTACGTACCGGCGTATGGCTCAGGATACCGTTGATGTACTCAGTCGCCGCGATGGTACGACATCGATGGCCCATCCCACTACTAACCTCCCGTTATCCGGCAGCGCGGGCTGGCCTGTCGCCAAACGCGAACTGGAGGTCAAAGGGGAAGTGCTTGGATTAAGCCCTCAAACGATTTCCCACCTGGGAGAGAGTTACGGGTCTCACGCCGACGCGCTGCTCAGCCTGGTCGAAGGCGAGGCCGCGCTGGGAGAGCGTCTTATCGAAGACCTCCCCTACCTGCGCGCGGAGGTGGTTTACGCCTGTCGTCACGAAATGGCGATGACAATCGATGACATGCTGGCGCGACGCACTTCCATCATCCTTGAGGATCGTGATCGCGGGGTGGGCATCGTTGATGAAGTTGCCGCGCTTATGGCGAAGGAACTCGACTGGTCCCCCGAGCAACAAAAGGCCATGATCGACGCCTATCGTACCGCGTTACAGCAGCAGATGCCTGTATAGCAACGTTTGCATTATTATCAGGCTTCAAGTGAAGGAGATACCATGAAAAAACTGATCAACCGGCCAGAGGATGTCGTCAAAGAAGCGCTGGCAGGCATGTTAGCCGCCCACTCCGACCTTATTCGCGTTGATTTTGACCAGCAAATCATCGTGCGCAAGGATGCGCCCACGCGGGGGAAAGTTGGCGTTATCTCAGGCGGCGGCAGCGGCCATGAGCCGATGCACGGAGGCTTTGTGGGCTATGGTATGCTCGATGCAGCCTGCCCCGGCGAAGTATTTACCTCTCCCGTGCCTGACCAGATGCTTGCCGCCACCAAAGCTGTCAATGGCGGGGTCGGCGTCCTGCATGTGGTCAAAAATTACACCGGTGACGTGTTGAACTTTGAGATGGCGGCGGAACTGGCAGCCGCCGACGGCATCGAGGTGGAAAGCGTCGTCACCAATGATGATGTCGCCGTGCAGGATAGTCTCTATACGGCAGGACGGCGCGGCGTGGGCGTGACGGTGCTGCTGGAAAAGATCGTGGGAGGTTTTGCCGAGACCGGCGCTCCCCTTGCGGCGGTTGCGGAAATGGCGCGCAAGGTCAATAATCATGGGCGCAGCATGGGCATGGCCCTCACCTCCTGTACTGTCCCGGCGGCGGGCAAGCCCACCTTCGAGCTGGGCGACGACGAAATGGAGATCGGAGTCGGCATTCACGGCGAACCAGGACGCAGGCGCGTCAAGCTTGCCAGCGCCGCCGAAGTAACCGAGATGCTGGCTACCCCCGTCATCGAAGACCTGGGCCTCAAATCGGGCGAGCGGGTACTGGCCTTCGTCAACGGCATGGGCGGCACACCCCTTATGGAACTGTACATCGTGTTTGATGCGCTACATCACATCTTGCATGGAAGAGGTATCTCCATCGCCCGTAACCTGGTGGGAAATTATATCACCTCCCTGGAAATGGCCGGAGCCTCTATCACGCTTGTGCGCCTCGACGACGAATTGACCAGGTACTGGGACGCGCCCGTCCATACCCCGGGTCTGCGCTGGGGCCGCTAGCAAAACAGGAGTTGAACTTCGACAACCAGATGCAGGCGTCGCCTG
>DASTKD010000567.1:0-11432 GCA_035716135.1 Ktedonobacteraceae bacterium | reverse complement strand
ATTTCCCTGCGCGTACTCTCTTTCGAGCATATGTATTGCCTCCTGGACCCGACAAACAGCCAACCCTCCATAAAAACCTTCGCTCAAACCCTCAAAACAAAGTTCCAGATTGCATTACAAACGCGCTTAGAGCAAGAGGGTGAGCCACACATTCCAGTTGGCAACGACGGACTGGCTGAAAGCGATGCAGAAGCAGGATCTGAATCAGTCGATACTCTTACAGAGTACAAAAAGAAGGCTATCAAAGCTTTTTGTGACAATCATGAATTTATAGAAAAGATAAGAATGCGGGGTATGCCCTGGGGAGTAATCGGTGGATTTCTTAAAGAGGTTCTTCCTGATACACTCGAAGATAGACGCGATATTGCCTTTGGCCTGGTTATAGAAGCCCTCGAAAAAGCCTTCGGCCCTGAAAATGAAGCATGGCACACAGATAGGCTCCCAACTGGTGGGAAACTTATGGTCTGGGTAATGATGGGAAAACCAGCTTAGACATTCACCTTGACGCTCCACCCACGCGGTGCTATGCTGCAATCATAGCGGAGAAAGAGAGACGCCTGATTTCATCAAGTCTTTTCCGCGTCCAGTCTGTGACAACGTTGTCGAGAGGAACATTCAAGCCAATGGGCATTTTAGAATCCCGCATAGATCGCAGCAGTCCCGAATTTCAGGAAAACAGCCATTCATTCCAGCAACTACTCGAACAATTGAACGAACGCATCCAACTGGTGCAGCAGGGTGGGGGCAAAGAGGCCATTGCCAGGCATCGCAAGCGCAACAAGTTGTTGGCACGCGAGCGTGTGCAGTTGTTATGCGACCCCGATACCGCCTTCCTGGAGCTAAGTCCCCTGGCGGCGTGGGATATGTACGAGAACGACGCGCCATCGGCAGGCATCGTGACCGGCATTGGCGTTGTCGAGGGGCAGGAATGCGTCATTGTCGCCAACGACGCTACCGTCAAGGGTGGCACCTACTATCCCATGACCGTCAAAAAGCACCTGCGCGCGCAAGAGATCGCCGAGCAGAACCACCTGCCCTGTATCTATCTGGTCGATTCGGGCGGCGCGTTCCTGCCCTTACAGGCCGACGTTTTTCCCGACCGCGAACACTTCGGGCGCATCTTCTACAACCAGGCGCGCATGTCGAGCCAGCGCATCCCGCAGATCGCCGCCGTCATGGGTTCCTGCACGGCAGGCGGCGCGTATGTGCCGGCCATGAGCGACGAAAGCGTAATTGTACGCGGCAACGGTACTATCTTCCTGGGTGGCCCACCGCTGGTCAAAGCAGCTACCGGCGAAGAAGTGACTGCCGAAGAACTGGGCGGCGCGGACGTGCATAGCCGAAAGTCGGGCGTCACCGACCACTACGCCCTCAACGACGAACACGCGCTTGCCATCTGTCGCAGCATCGTCTCCCATCTCAACCGGCGCAAGTACATCCCCTGGAACATTCACGAAGCTGAACCACCGCTTTATGATGCAGCCGACCTGTACGGCATCATCCCGCGCGATCATCGCAAAAGCTACGACGCGCGCGAAATCATCGCCCGCCTGGTGGACGGCAGCCGCTTCCACGAGTTCAAAGAACTCTACGGCACCACGCTGGTCTGTGGCTTCGCGCGGCTGATGGGCTATCCGGTGGGTATCATCGCCAACAACGGCATCCTCTTTTCGGAAAGCGCGTTGAAAGCCACGCACTTCATGGAACTGTGCGGCCAGAGACAGACGCCGCTCATCTTCTTGCAAAACATCACCGGCTTCATGGTGGGCAAGCAATACGAGAACGCCGGTATCACTAAAGACGGCGCGAAAATGGTCATGGCCGTCGCCAACGTTCCTGTGCCGCGCTTCACCGTCATTGTCGGCGGCTCGTTCGGCGCGGGCAACTACGGCATGTGCGGGCGCGCCTACTCGCCGCGCCAACTGTGGATGTGGCCCAACGCGCGCATCTCGGTCATGGGCGGCGAACAGGCCGCCAGCGTGCTGGCAACCGTGCGCAGCCAGAACATGAGCAAGGAAGAAGAGGTCGCCTTCAAGCAGCCCATTCTTGATAAATACGAAGCGGAAGGCAACCCCTACTACAGCACCGCTCGCCTGTGGGACGATGGCATCATTGACCCACGCGACACACGGGCAGTACTGGCGCTGGGCATCGCCGCATCCCTGAACGCGCCTATGCCTGATACTCCATTTGGCGTCTTCCGAATGTAATAATCTGCGAGGAGGTTTCATGACCAAATATACCCATATCACCGTCGAACGCAGTCATGATGACAGGATCGCTACTATCACCATGCGACGAGCGGAAGTACGCAACGCGCTGAGCGCTCAACTGGCAGCAGACATGCGCGAAGCGTTCTCCGATTTGCGCCCGGACACGCGCCTGCACGCGGTAGTGCTGACGGGCGACGGCACAGTTTTTAGCGCGGGCGCGGACCTGAACGCGATGAAAGCATCCGCGACATTTTCACAGGAACAAAACCTGCAAGACGCGCTGGCGATGAGCGATCTCTTCAAGACCATCAATACCTTTCCCTGCGCGGTCATCGGGCGCGTCAACGGCGCGGCTATGGGTGGGGGATTAGGACTGGTGGCCGCCTGCGATATTGCCATCGCCGTCGATTCCGCGAAGCTAGCTTTCAGCGAGGTGCGGCTGGGCATCGCGCCCGCCGTCATCTCGCCCTACGTCCTGCGCAAAATCGGCGAATCGCAGGCGCGCAGGCTTTTCTTAACCGGCGAAACCTTCACCTCAACCTACGCGCGCGAGATTGGGCTGGTACATATCGTCACCTCTGCCGGGGAACTCGACCAGGCCGTCGCGGACAAAGTCAGTGAATTGCTGAAAAGCGCGCCCCTGGCGATACGCGCCTGCAAAGCCCTGGCCTTAAATGTCGGGCAAATGGACGGCGAAACCGCCCGTCGTTACACCGCCGAAACCATCGCCCGCCTGCGCGTCAGCCCGGAAGGACAGGAAGGCCTGCAAGCCTTCCTCGAGAAACGCAAACCCGATTGGATCGTGTAACATGTTCAAGAAAATACTGATTGCCAATCGCGGCGAAATAGCCGTGCGTATCATGGCGACCTGCCGCGCTATGAAGATAGCGACCGTCGCTATCTATTCCGAGGCCGACCGCCACGCGCTTCATACACAACGCGCTGACGAAGCCTACGCCATCGGCCCCGCGCCCGCTACGCAAAGTTATTTGAATATCGCGGCCATTCTCGATGTAGCGCGGCGCAGTGGCGCGCAAGCCATCCACCCCGGCTACGGCTTCCTCTCCGAAAATACTGCCTTCGTTGAAGCGTGCGAGCAGGCTGGCATCGTCTTCATCGGGCCACCAGCCCCGGCCATGCGCCTGATGGGATCAAAAATCGCGGCTAAGCGCCTGGCGCAATCGGTTGGCGCACCCACCATTCCCGGCTACAACGGCGATAGCCAGGATGACACTATCTTATTGCAGGAAGCGCAGCGCGTCGGCTTCCCCCTGCTAATCAAAGCCTCGGCAGGCGGCGGCGGCAAAGGGATGCGCGAGGTGCATCGTAAAGTAGATTTCCTCGATCAACTGGCAGGCGCGCGGCGCGAGGCCCTGAGTTCCTTTGGCGACGGCACGGTCTTTCTTGAACGCTTGCTGTTGCAGCCGCGCCACGTCGAGATACAGGTACTGGGCGATACTTTCGGCCACCTGGTCCATCTGGGAGAGCGCGAATGCTCCATCCAGCGCCGCCACCAGAAGATCGTCGAAGAGAGTCCTTCAGTCGCGCTCACCCCTGCATTACGCGCCGAAATGGGCGCGGCAGCCGTGCGTATCGCGCAAGCTGCCAGGTATGTCAACGCTGGAACGCTTGAATTTATGCTCGACAGCGATAAACGCTTCTATTTTCTGGAGATGAATACGCGCCTGCAAGTCGAACATCCCGTCACAGAACTGGGGACCGGGCTGGACCTCGTGCGCCAGCAAATTCGCATCGCCGCAGACGAACCGCTCGACATCACGCAAGAAGACATCAGCCCGCGCGGCCACGCCATCGAAGTGCGCCTCTATGCCGAAGATCCGCAGCAAAACTTCCTGCCCTCAACCGGCACCATCTCAACCTATGTGCCACCCTCCGGGCCGGGCGTGCGCGTTGATAGCGGCGTACAGAGCGGCGACGAGATCAGCCAGTACTACGACCCCATGATCGCCAAGCTGATCGTCTATGGCGAAGACCGCCCGGCTGCCATCGCTCGCCTGCGCGACGCCCTGGAGCAACTGGTGGTCTTCGGAGTGCAAACTAACACTTCCCTCCTGCTCGCCATCGCCACCCATCCCGCGTTCTACGAAGGGCAAACCTACACGAACTTCCTGGAAACGCACGCCCTGCTCGAAGTGTCGTCACAGGAGGCACAGCGACCCGACCCGCACGCGCTCTATGCGGCAGCTCTGCTTGACCTGGGCAAGCAATCAGCACCTGCTGAAACACATAACGGAACCACGCGCGCGCATAACCCCTGGCAAACACTGGGTGCTTGGCGTATATTTGGTGAAGCTCGCAGCACAACTTATACATATAACGGGCAATCCTACCATGTCGCGCTCTCGCCTTCCCCCGATAAGCCGGGCGCGTGGCAGGTACAAATTGCGGGCGAGCCTGTCAACGAGATAAGCTATAGCACTGGCGCTAACGGTTTCTTGCTGATCCAGCAGGATGCCAGGCAAACCCGCCTTTACGCTCAACACATCGGAGATGAAACGCAGGTGATGCTGAACGGGCATCTCTATCGTTTCGCGCGACCACAACCGCCCGACGTAGATGCCGCCGCGCATGGTGGCAGCATGGCGAGCACGCAAAAAGCGCTCACCGCGCCAATGGCCGGCACTATCGTCAAAGTACAGGTGCATGAGGGCCAGCAGGTGCAGCAGCGCCAGGTGCTGGCAATCCTCACCGCCATGAAAATGGAACATACCATCGTCGCGCCCTACGAAGGGAAGGTGCGGCGCGTCCATTACCAGGAAGGAGATGTCGTCAAAGGCGGCGCGGTTCTTATCGAAATGGAATAATACGCAAACGAAAGGATATCATCAATGCAGATCGGTTTTATCGGTATCGGCGTTATGGGTCGGCCCATGACGCTCAACTTGCTTAAAGCGGAACACCATGTCACTATCTACGCTCGTCACCCGGAAAAGCCGGAGGTACAGGAAGTACTGAACGCGGGCGCGAAGCAGGCTCCCTCCCCGCGAGCAGTAGCGATGGCCTCGGATCTCGTGATTACCATGTTGCCCAATTCGCCCCAGGTCGAAGAGGTCGTTAGCGGTCCCCACGGCGTCCTCGAAGGTGGACGCAAAGGACTGATTATCGTTGATATGAGTACCATCGCGCCATCCGTGAGCCGCAAACTCGCGCAGACCGCCTCCGAGCGTGGCATCCATTTCCTCGACGCCCCCGTCAGCGGCGGCTCGCAGGGCGCGATCAATGGTACATTGACCATCATGGCCGGCGGCGAACGCGATATTTTTGAACAGGCGCTTCCTGTACTTGAAGCAATGGGCAAGAAGGAAAATATTTTTCATGTCGGGCCAACGGGAGCAGGCGAGGTGGTCAAGATCGTGAATAATATCTTGTGCGGCTCAATCGCTGCCTCTATCGCCGAATCCTTCGTTCTGGGCGTGAAAGCCGGAGCGGATGTCACAACGATGGCAAAGATCATCAGCGTCAGCACTGGCGGAAGCTGGCAACTCGCCAACCAGTTTCCAATACGCGCCTTCAACGGCAATTTTCAGCCCGGCTTTATGACAGACCTGCTCTACAAAGACCTGGGCCTCGCGCTCGATCTCGCCTCCGAGAACAGCACCCCCGTCGCCATGACCGCCATGACCCGCCAGATGTACGAGATGTCACGCGCCGCAGGCTACGGCCACAGCGACTACACCTCGCTGCTCAAAGTGTTAGAGGAGATGGCAGGAGTGGAGGTGAGAAGCAAATAGAAATTATTGCATTGCCTCATGAATTGTGACAAACTAAAGCCATAATAGCACGAATCGTTCGTCCCGTCCTGATGATTTTTCTCGACCAAAACCGATAAGAGTGTCCGGGGCGGTCTCTCCTGACTGTAGGGACAAGGGGCGGATGTGGGGAAGGGTGGGGGCCTTGTGCTTGTCCTCCTCGCTATGCGCTTCGTTGGAGATTACGTGATGTCTCCCTGAGTGATGTATATGGGATGAGGACAAGCACAAGGCCCCCTCATCCACTCAACCCTTCCCCTTGTCCCTACAGGATGAGGTACGCCATTACCGATTGTAGTCATCAAAAATCATCAGAGGCGCGATTTATGGCATCCGTTCAGGAATCACTGGACAACGCTGTGCAGCAACCCGGATGAAATGGTCATGCCCAGCACCAGCACAGCCGCCAGGCCGAAGTAGGCCAGCGTCAGAACGATGCGTTCGCTCGCCGCTACTTTGTAGTAGGCATTGCCCTCTGGAGTGTCGGCGATGCGGCGGCGCGTCCAGAGTTGTGTTCCGGCAATGATGATGAAGAAGAGGAGCCAGGGCGATATGGAATGATACTGGATGTATGACCAGACCTGGAAACCGATCAGCCCTATAAACCCGACGATCCACATGCGCCGGTCGATGGCTGCCAGCACACGCCCGCCATCAAACGGCACGATTGGCACCAGGTTGAACAGGTTGATGAAGAAGCCGAAGTAGGCCAGTGGCGTCCAGATGCTAAAGGGATCAGATCGCGCGATGAGGAAACAGACCGAGGCAGCGAGCGCGCCAGCGATAGGCCCGGCTATGCCCACTTCCGCCTCATCTCTGGCATTTTTCGGCATCTGGCGCATCAAAACTGCCGCACCCAGAAGCGGTATGAAGATCATGCCACCGATTGGAATACCCTTGAGCTTCATCACCAGCGCATGACCCATTTCGTGGACGAACAAGAGGGCCACCAGCCCGATGGCGAACGGCCAGCCAAAGATGAATGAATAGGCTGCAATCGAGACGATGGCGGTAATACCGGCAAACCCGACTTTGCCAAAAACCGCCAACCATTTGAGATCAAAGAGTAAGAACAGCAGCGTCTTGAATTTCACCAGCAACCCGACGAAAAACGCGGCAAGTCCACCCAATCCCGCTATTTTCTTCTTCTTGCCCTCAGTGATCTTGCCATGCTTTGCCAGTTCGCGTTGATCCGCTCCGGCATCATCCGTATAGCCCTCCAGCGACGAAGGGCCGCGATAGGCGCTCATCTTCCCTGGATCATAGCTGTACATATCGGGCGAAACGGGCGAGGGCCGATCATCAACAGGGGAAGCAGGAGGCAATACTGATGGTTGAGCAGAATGAGGCGCGGACGTTTCGCCCTGCCGGTAATAAGCAGGGTCAGCATAATCAGGGACGCTTCCATATTCTCGATATTCAGTAAATTCATCAGGATTCCAGGACATGCTTGCCTCAATTCTGCACGATCATTTATTCGCTCACTCATATCTTACCACACAGGTATAACGCCTGAGATAGCCGCCGTATTCCTGACTTAGAGGGTAATATTGAAAATCGCGCTGAGCAGCAGCAAGACAATCAAAATGGTGATGACCACCACTGTTGCCCAGGAAATGATATTGAAACCAAGTTTGTTGACATGGCGACCCATCAAGCGGCGATTGTTGACCAGCAGAATGATGAAAACCAGCAGGATAGGCAGCATGGCCGCGTTCAAATCTTGCAATACGACCAGCACCGCGATAATGGGCAGTCCCGGAATCAAGGCAACCAGCACGCCCAGAATAATCAGGCCAGTGAAGATGCTTTGAAACACGGGCGCTTCACTGAAACTGCGCGAGACGCCGCGTTCAAAACCGAAGGCTTCGCAGATGCCATACGCTGTTGATAGCGGCAGGACAGCCGCCGCCAGCAGCGATGCGCCAAAAAGCCCGATGCCGAAAAGCAGGGTAGCGTATTTTCCAGCGAAAGCCTGTAATGCTAAGGCAGCGTCAAGCGCCGTATTGACGGGAGTTCCATGTACGAAAAGTGTAGCTCCGGTCGCCACAATGACGAACGCGGCAATAACCATCGCAAAAGCGGTACCACTGTAAATATCTACCTGTTCGTAGATGTAATCGCTGGCATGTATGCCCTTGTCGGCCACTGAAGATTGCACAAAAAACTGCATGTACGGGCTGATAGTGGTACCAACCAGCGCCACTGCCGTCAATAAATACCCGCTGGATGTACTCAAATGGGGCAAAATGATCTGTCGCCCCACGTCGCCCCAATCGGGATGAGCCGCGAAAGCCGCCGGAATATAGGCTAGAAAGCCCAGCGACATCAACAAAAAGACCTTTTCCACCCGCCGGTAGGAACCTTTGATTACCAGCACCCATAAGATCAGCCCGGCCAGCGGCACGACGATAAAGACAAGCGGCGTATGTGGGTCGCCCGCCAGCACCTGAACGCTGGCGGCAATGCCGAGAAATTCAGAAACGGTGACGCCGGTATTGGCGATAAGCAGCGCAAGCATGGCAAGAGCGGCCCAGCGCACGCCAAATTGCTCGCGGATCAGGTCCGCCAGGCCCTTGCCCGTCACAGTTCCCATACGCGCGCACATTTCCTGCACAATGGCGAGACAGAAACCAGAAATGATCAGCGCCCACAGCAGGCTGTAGCCATAGCCTGCCCCGCCCTGTGAAAAGGTAGCAATGCCACCTGCGTCATTCCCTGCATTCGCGGCAATGAGGCCGGGTCCTAAAACAGCCAGCAGCCGGAATAACGAGCCGGAACGGCTCAGACGAAAACGCGACCGCGCTGGCTTCTGTTTTTTTGCGCGGTCTTTATGCTGTAGTTCCTGTGTTTTGCGGGGTGGTATTTCCATGAGCAATCAACTCAGGTAAAGATGAGAAATGAAACTGATCTATCCTGTTTCCCTTTCCTCCAACATTGTTGCAGATAATAACATGCTAACCTACCGGTGACAAGCGCATTAGGAATTATGCGCCTCTCGACTTTTTGTTACTGGCCGAGCTTGACGCCTTCGAGGTGCAAACGCAAGAGGTTGAGCGCGGCCAGGGTAGCCAGACGTTTGTTATCCTCGCGGCTGGCGCGCCAGCCCGGACCCATGCCCGTCACGACTCCTTCAGGCCCATCAATGGCGATATACACTGTACCTACAGGCTTATCTTCCTGCTTATCTGGACCGGCAACGCCCGTAATACCCAGTCCGAAATCAGCGTGAAGATACTCGCGAATGGCACGCGCCATAGCACGCGCCGTTTCTTCGCTGACGGCTCCATAGCGTTCAATCGTTTCGCGCGGCACTCCCATTTGCACTTTCAGATCAGAACTGTACGATACCACGCCGCCGATAAAATGTTTGGAACTACCCGGATGATCGGTAATCGTACTCGAGAGCAGCCCGCCCGTCAGCGATTCCATGACCGCCAGCCATTGATTGCGCTGCCCTAGATGCCTGGCGACAACACTTTGCAACGTCTCCTTATCCACACCGAAAATGTGATGCCCCAGTATCTGGCGCGCCTGCGCCTCCATTTCGGCCACCAGTTGTTCAGCTCGTTCATGCGTCTCCGCTTTGGCGGTAATGCGCACGTCAACGGCGTCGCTCTTGGCATAAGTGGCGATGGTCGGATTTGTATTGTGTAGCAGGGCGTCCAATTGTTCTTCTACCGTTGACTCGCCCAGGCCCCACACGCGCAGGATACGTGTGAAGATCAGCCCACCTGTATAGGGACTGAGGCGCGGCATCACTTCGCGTTCCCACATGTGGTACATCTCGCGCGGCACGCCCGGCATGGCGACGATAATATGCCCATCCTTCTCAACCAGCCAGCCCGGCGCGGTGCCGCGTGGATTGGGCAACCCCTGCGCCGAAGGAATGAGGGTCGCTTGCTTGATGTTACGTTCTGGCATAGTGGCATGACGCGACGCGAACATGCCGCGCAACTCCGCTTCCATGCGTGGATCAACCTGCATCGTCTCGCCCAACAACGCGCTGATCGACTCGCGCGCCAGGTCATCCTCGGTCGGCCCCAGCCCACCCGTCATGATGATCAGATCAGCGCGTTCCCAGGCGCGCCGCAGCGTTTCTACGATCCGCCCCAGATTATCGCCCACCTCAGAAACAAAATAAAGATCAATGCCCAGAGATGCTAGACTCTGGGCCAGATAGGTTGCATTGGTATCGGTGATATGTCCCAACAATAATTCAGTGCCACAGGAAAGTATTTCGGCTCGCATGTATCCTCCACGAACAGGCTCATAAAGCCCCTACAAAGCTTACTGGATCAACTTTTCTTAATCATACCACTTCCAGAGAGACAGGCTCCACAGGTATGCCCTGTGTAGCAACAGATCAACATATTGTGCTTGAAACATAAAAATATCAATATGTTGTGCCAAAACCCTTGAATTTCGCGTTTTTACAGGGTATACTGTGTTGCGGATGATAAAAAGCGCGCTGAACTTTGAACGAAACAAACGTCTGCGGTATAGATAGTATGCCGCTCCTGTAGCATATGTCAACACGGAAGGAGCCATAGTTCATGGTGGAACAGAAGACGAACACGCCTGCCACAAAGCAAGGCGTTAGCCCCCACGATCCCTCGCACATGACCTCGTTGGAGGGAATTCGTCAAAAAGTATTTATGGACAGGTACTCGCTCAAAGACCCCAAAGGGAGCGCGCTGGAGTTCTATCCAGAGCAACTCTGGGCCAGGGTAGCGCGAGGCATCGCCGAGGTGGAAAAGACTGAGGAGCTACAAAAGCACTGGGAACACCGCTTCTATGAGGCGCTATCAAACTTCCAATTCGTGCCGGGCGGTCGCATTCTGGCAGGGGCCGGGTCGGGCCACGAAGTAACTTTCTATAATTGTATGCCGCCCGAACAGGAAGTACTGACAGCAGAAGGTTATCGACCAATTTCGGAAATCAAGATTGGCGACCTTGTGGTGACGCATCGCAATCGTCTACGTCCGGTATTGCATAAATTTGAGCGCGAGACCGAGGAAACACTCTACATTATCCGGCCTCAGAAAGTGGGCTACGATGATTTGCGCGTGACAGGCGACCACAAAGTACATGTCGTCCGTTCAGAGTGGGTCAACAAACATAAATCGCGTGATGGCCTGCGATTGCAGCATGAGCCAGATTGGATTCCCGCCAAAGACATTAAGCCGGGTGATTACGTTGCCATTGTTATCTATAACAGCGACGAATGCCCTTTCGATTTTGAATACGATGGTCTCAAATGGGTACGGGTCGATGAAATTGCTGTTGAAGATTATGCTGGCATGGTGCTGGATATTGAGGTTGAGGAAGATCACTCGTTCATCTCAGCCGGTGTCGTAGTCTCAAACTGCTATGTTATACCTAGCCCGGAAGACAGTCGGCACGGTATCCTCGACAACCTCAAAACCATGACCGAGATCATGGCTCG
>DASTKD010000566.1:0-6452 GCA_035716135.1 Ktedonobacteraceae bacterium | reverse complement strand
GGGCATACGCGATGCCAGCGCCGCAAAGACCAGCGCCACGAAAAGCTGCCCGACGATCACCACGGGCCACGTCCAGATACCCAGCGGCCCGCTTGAAGCCAACACTGAGCCATAGGTAGTGAAGATGCCCGTTGTGATGCTAATGAACGAAAATCCTACCGCGAATGAGGCAAAACGTTTGAGGTCGCGTCGATACTCTTGCTTGTAGCCGAATTTCTGTACGGCTTCTTCAGCATAGTTCTGGGGCTGTTCAGCGAGCGACATGAATCTGCTCCTTTCGATGGTGCGTTCGATATAAGACCAGAGAACAATTACGACGGGTGCTTGAAAAGTGCTTCGATATTTTCGGCAAACTGCCGGGAGAGGTGTTTCGATGTTGAGCTTACCATAGCTTCGCCCAGGCTTGCCAGGCGGCCCAGCAAGGTCATGTCCATCGCATAGCGGATGCGGGTTGCCTCATTGACAGGTTCTAGATCGATTGTTACCCTGGCGCGAAAGGCTCCGGCCATCGCCGTTGGTTCGCCCACCAGCTCGCCCATCATGTGACGGGGCGGGTCGGCCTGCAATAGCGTACCCTTTGCATGAGAGTGGATGGTCATGAATTGCACCTTGACCGAGAGTACCGCTTCATAGTGGGTCGCATCCAGTTGCCGCGCCTGCTCGCAGCCCGGTATCACTTTACAGAGCTGCACCGGGTCAATCAAAACCTGCCAGACCTCCGCTTGCGGCGCGTTGACTGTAACTGTACCTTGCAATTTCATAGGGTTCCTCCAAGAAGTGATGCCACCTCCTTTCCCATTGCCAGCGAATCGACGTGATCGAGCGATGGAGCAATGACCGTACCAACCGCGTAAATACCGGGTATGTTTGTCGCGTAACCTGCATCCACCTGTACCGTCCCATCCTCAGCCGTGCTTATACCGCTGCCCTTGAGCCAGTGAGTATTCGCCATCATGCCCGCGCCATAAACGAGCAGATCAGCTTCCATACTATAGATTTCTCCAGCGCGACGCACTATCACCCGTTGCAGGCGCGGCGAACCTTCGATAGCTACCAGTTGCGCATCGACGGGCGCGACGAGCGAAACCGCGACGCCAGCGCCTGCCAGCCTCCGCGCGGTAACGCTGGTATAGTGAGTATCGCCATACACAATAGCCTGCTTGCCGGGCAGGTAGCCCTGCGCGAGAAGCAGGTGAACCATGATGGGTGTCATAACACCGGCCGGGCGCGAGCCGGGAATCTGCGCGTGTTCGCGGGGAATTTCCAACCCGCCACAGGCGATCAAGACGCGCTTTGCCTGTACCTGCTGAGTTCCCTGCTTTTGTCGCACCACCAGTATATGCGGTTCTCCGGCCTCAAACGCAGGCAACAGGCCCACCACCGTCGCGCCAAAGCAGGTCGTGATGCTTGGCGGGAAGCGTGTCGAGCGGATCAATTCCTCGAATATTTCAAAGCCGGGCGCAGGCAGGGCATGTTTGAGGAAACCGCCCGGCTCGGCTTGATAGTCCAGCATAATAGTGCGCTCGCGGCCCAGTCCGGCAGAGATCGCGCTCAACGCGCTCAAGCCAGCGCCAACGATGGCAAGTTCGTATATGCCGCTCATCGACGCGCCTCCTTGCCAGCCACACGAGCGACGACCGGTGATGAGCCGTCGTAATTCTTGTTCAACGCCAGCGGATCGCAGCCGCGCTGCTGCTGGAAGAGTTGCATCAGGCGAGGCATACAGATATTGCCCTGGCAATCGCCGAGCATCGTGCCGGTGCGCCGCTTGAGACCATCCAGCGTTTCGGGCGGCAACGGGCTGCGCAGAGCTGCCATAATTTCGCCGCGTGTGATCGAACGGCAGAGACAAATTACGTCACCTTCATTCGCGTGTGTTTCGCTCAAATATTCAGGCAGCTCCTCCACGAAATGTTCGCGCAACGCGAGGCCCAGTTGAGCGCGCGCGAGATCGCCCACGTAACGCCCGATGGCGGGCGAGGCGGAAAGTCCCGTCGAGCGAATGCCCGCCACATGCAACAGGCGCTCGCTGGCAGTCGAGGGGCGAATGATGTATTCTCCCGTGCTGCTTACCGCTCGTAGACCGGCGAACTGGCGCACGCTGACGGCATCCATCATAGCTGGCACCAGTTTAGCGATACCCTGGCGAATCTGTCGCAGACCCTCAAAGGTTGTGGCAAAGTCGCCCTTGTCCTGCACCTCCTCGGCGGTGGGACCGAGCATAACGCCGCCAAAGATGATAGGAGTTACCAGAATGCCTTTAGAGATGCGATTGGGGATAGGCAGGATGATTTGCGAAACGCCGTGATCTTCTTCGACGATGATAAACTGGCCTTTGCGCGGCGTTAGTGTGAAAGAATGATCTCCAACCAGCTGCGCTACTTCGTCGGACCAGAGGCCAGCCGCGTTGATGACCAGCGACGCGGCAAAGTTGCGGCCATTGCTGGTATGCACAGAGATATGCTCATCCGCTACGCTCATGCCGACCACAGCTTCGCCAGTAAAGACTTGCGCTCCATTCAGAACGGCGTTTTCGCAGTAGGCGCGCGTCGTCCAGAACGGGTCAACGATGCCTTCACCCTCGACCAACGCGCCGCCCACAATAGCGGGATTGATGTAGGGAGAATTCTCCAGGATTTCGTCGCAGGTCAAAGGCTGGAGCGTGACGCCATTGCGTTCGGCTTTGGGGACGATCTCGTTTTTCAGGGTGGCAAGTTCTTCCTCGCTGGTGGCAATTAACAACGCGCCGGTCTGCAAATAGGGGATGTGCAATTGCTCGATGACTTGCGGCCAGAGCGCGCGCGCGTCGGCAAGCAAGCGGGCTTCGAGCGTACCGGGAGGCGCGTCGAAACCAGTATGCACGATGGCGCTGTTGGACTTGCTGGTGCCTTCGCACACGTCCGGGTTGCGTTCGAGCAAGGCCACGCGCGCATCATAACGCGCCAGCTCGCGCAAAATGGCGCTTCCTACCACACCGCCACCAATGATCAGTACATCAACACGCTGCATATCTTTTACCATTGCGCTCCATCCCTGGAAAGTCGTTGAAGTATGATGGTTTATGATAAAAGTATACAGATATGCTGTCACTTTGTCAACATAATTGGGCAGCATTTTCCAGAATCTGTGAACGATGGCGATAGTGGAAAACAAGGCGACCGCAAGGGTCGCCTCTAATAAAAACCGTGTCATAGTAGAGGCGACCCTTGCGGTCGCCTTGCTCGCTCTCAGCGGAGGCAGAAACAGGAAAGATGAGCAGGTGACTGGCATCTCACCAGAAGATGCCGCGTCTCTCGCGCTACGCCTTGCGGCCCGCGATGTTCACCAACCAGCTAATGCCGAACTTATCGGTACACATGCCAAACGTGTCGCCCCAGGGGGCTTTTTCGAGTGGCATTGTTACCGCGCCGCCAGCCGAAAGCTTCTGGAAGTATCCTGTTAATTCTGCTTCGTTGTCGCCGCTCAGGGACATGCTCATGTTCGTTCCGGGGCGATACTCCATGCGGTCCGGGGTGTCAGAGGCCATAAACGTAATGCCGTTATCGGCTTCCAACTCCGAATGCATGATCTTGTTGTCCTCGCTCGGATCTTGAGAGGCGTGATAGTCTTTGAAGGTGGCGAGATTAAGTTTGCCGCCAAAGACCGTGCGATAAAATTCCATCGCTTCGCGGGTGTTGTCCCGGAAGCTGATGTATGGGTTCAGTTTTGACTGCATAGCTCCTCCTTAGTTCACTGATGTTACAAAGCTGCCTGTAGTATATCAACGAGGTCCACAACTCTTTGTGCGTCTGATTTGGAGAGATAACCCTGTCGAGTGCTAAATTTCTCTCCTGAGAGAGAGTAACATATTACCGGCACATTTTCTTCTTCAATCTTACTCTTTATTTACCACTTGCCCACTGGCGGCGGCCAGTTTTTGGGGTTCAGCAGTTCGCTCTTATCCCAGCATTCTTTGGAGCAGAAGTCCCAGGGGTCAAAGCAGGCGCACCAGCCGTGCCAGGTGGTCATGTAGGGGAATCCCGAAATGGGATTCCCGCATTCCGCACAGAAGAAACGAAAACGCTCATCCGGGATTTCCTCGGAACGGGTATACAGGCCAGATGTAATCCTCTTCTGCTCCGACATGAGAAAACCTCCCTAGCGGTGATTCTTCAGGAAGCGCTCGATGCGTACCAGGGCTTCTTCGAGTTTGTCGTAGGCGGTGCAGTAAGCGCAGCGCACGAAACCGACGCCACACGCGCCAAAGGAACTACCGGGAACGACGGCGACCTGCTCTTCAAAAAGTAGCTTTTCAGCGAACTCTTCGTCGCTCATGCCAGTAGCAGAGATATTGGGAAAAGCATAGAAAGCTCCGCGCGGCTCGCAGGTGGGCAGCCCAATACGATTAAGGCCGTCAACGAACATGCGGCGGCGGCGCGCATAATCATCATGCATGTGCTGCACGTCTTCTTCGCCGTGTCGCAGGGCTTCTAATGCGGCCTCCTGTGCCGCAGTGCCGGCGCACATGATGGTGTATTGATGCACTTTGAGCATGGCCTCCAGGATGACATGCGGAGCGGCAACATAGCCGATGCGCCAGCCGGTCATGGCGTAGGCTTTGGAGAAGCCATCCAGCAACACGGTGCGCTCGCGCATCCCCGGCATGGCGGCGATGCTGACATGCTCTATATCGTAGACCAGGCGGCTGTACACTTCATCTATCGCTACGATCAAGTCGTGTTGCTGCGCCAGTTTAGCGATGCCTTCCAGTTCGGCACGTGGCACGACCCCGCCGGTGGGGTTATTCGGATTGCCGATCAGGATCATCTTGGTACGTGGAGTGATGGCGGCGGCGATTTCCTCGGCGCGCACCCCGAAATCGAACTTTGCATAGGTAGGCACAGGTACAGGCTTGCCCCCGGCAAAGACAATATCGGCTTCATAAGCAACATAGCCGGGATCGGGCGAAATGACCTCGTCGCCAGGATCGATGAGCGTGCGCATAGCCAGATCTACGCCCTCGCTCACCCCTACCGTCACGAGGATTTCCGTCTTTGGGTCATAGTCGATGCCGTAGCGGCGTTTTAGCATAGCGGCGATTTCTTCGCGCAATTCGAGGATGCCGTAGTTTGATGTATAGCGCGTATGGCCCAGTTCAATCGAACGTATACCTGCCTGGCGAATATGCTCAGGCGTCACGAAATCCGGCTCTCCCACTCCCAGTGAAATGACATCCGGCATGGTGTTGATAATATCAAAGAATTTGCGTATCCCGGAGGGTTTGACCTGGCGCACGCGCTGCGCCAGCAATTCACGTTTGAGCGTATCCATTGCTCTGTTCCCTTCCCTTATTTTTCTAAGCCGATGGAGCCAGGGCGACCGCGAGGGTCGCCCCTACCATACACGGAACCGGCCTCCTTGCCTGTTTTTTTCTGACTGTGATAGGCTTATAACCAATTGGTGAAAGCGCTGGTTTTACTTCAAACCTGGCGTTAGTTATCACTATATCACTGTAACATATATGAGGAATATTTGTCGATGAGCCAATCCCGGTACGATGCAAATACACAGGCAAGCCAATTCAAGAATGATACACACCTTGTATTGCTCGATACGGATATTGGCGATGACATTGACGACGCGCTCGCCCTCGCGCTTGCCCTGCGCTCGCCGGAGATCAGGTTGCTGGGCGTGACTACTGTTTTTGGCGATACGCGGCTACGCGCGCGGCTGGCAAAACACCTGCTGCACGTTTTTGAGCGTGACGATGTTCCGGTGGCAGCAGGTATCGCCCTCCCCTTGCTGGCACGGCATCATCCCTCCGGCGTTGCGCAGGCTGCCATTCTTAATACTCAAGAAAAGCTGGATATAAGCAGCGACTCCGGCCCGGAACTGATCGTACAAACAGCGATGGCCCATCCCGGTCGCCTCACCCTGTTGTGCATCGGCCCGTTGACTAATGTGGCCTCTGCCCTGCTTATGGAGCCGCATCTTTTCATGGCTATACGAAATGTCATTATGATGGGTGGCACAAGCAGCATTCCCTGGCCTGAATGGAACGTGCGCAGCGATGCGCGGGCCGCACAAATCGTGCTGGCGGCAGGCATCCCCATAACGCTGCTGGGCTGGAACATCACCACGCGCTGCCAGATGCAAGCAGGCGATATTGAGCGATTGCACGACCACAATACGCCTCGCACGCGCCTGTTGAGCGAGTTGATAGCCATCTGGCAGCAACACCGCCCGCGCAGGCAGCCCGCTTGCCCCTTTTTGCACGATCCGCTCACCATCGCAGCCTTATGCGCTCCCGAACTGCTGCGCTTTGAAGAAATGACGGTACGCACGCTGACACATGGCCTCCTGCGCGGCTTCATGGTACCACGTTTCATGAATGGACCGTTGGTGCAGGCGGCGGTGGATATTCAAGCGGAACAGGCACGAGAGTGGATAATGGAAAGGTTGTTGCGCTAACA
>DASTKD010000565.1:0-12473 GCA_035716135.1 Ktedonobacteraceae bacterium | reverse complement strand
CATCCTCAAAGCATCGGCATTCTAAATCCCGATGGCACAGTTGCTCAGACAACCATGATAACAATGATAACCTCAAACGGCAACGGGAATGGGAATGGGAATGGCAACGGGAATAATGGCGGGCATGGGAACGGCAACAATGGTGGGAAGCCCGGCAAGACCCCCACACCCCATCATTAAGAACAGATCGAGCAAGTAACCCTGCTCAACCTCAAAAATTCGCGCATGACCTCTCTATATGACCTTCGGGTAGTTTCGTTGACCCTCCTGCTAAGGCTGTGTATGATACACAGTAACACACGAAGAGAACAGGTTTGAAATAAAGCAGGAGGCAAGTATGAGCGAGCAACAAATTCAGAAGGTGCGTGTGACGCGGTTGGCGCATGTGGGGTTATGGACATCCGACGTATCGGCGCAGACACGCTTTTACCGGCAGACGCTGGGGTTCAATCTACGAGCCACCGAAATCACCGCGACGGGCGACGACGTAGAATTTGAGGAGGCCAACACCTTCCTCTCGGTGGGCGACGAACACCATTGCCTGAGCCTGTTCAACGACAACCGCGCCAGCGCGAGTAACGGGCGCACGCCTGCCGCCACAAAGTCGCGCCTGCACCACATCGCCTTCGAGGTAGACACGGACGCGGAACTGGCCGCGCTCGCCGCCCGTCTCAGCCAGTCGGGCATCGAGTTGACGCTGCAAGCGCGCGACGGCAACCCGGAAATGGGCGATACGCTGTGGTTCTACGATCCCGACGGCAACCACATCGAAATATCGGTGGTTCCCGACGACTCGCTGACCGTACCTCCTGGCAATAACGAGGGCAGGCGTTCGCGCTTGCGCCCGCAAGCATTGCAACACCTGGCGATCCGCACTCCTCATATGGAGTCAATGGTCGAATTTTATACCGAGAGCCTCGGCTTCGACATCTCCGACTGGCTGCTACGCGAATGCGCCTGGCTGCGCTGCAACAACGATCATCACACGCTGATGCTGATGCAGGGCAAGGAGGACATTGACCACATCGGCTATAGCATCTCTGCCGGCGCGGAACTGCTGGTATGGGCCGATTACCTCAGCCGCCAGCAGCGTGCTATCCTGTGGGGGCCGGGGCGTCACGGCGCGGGCAACGACCTCTTCCTGCGTTTCGCCGACACGGACGGCGTGCATATCGAACTCTCAGCGGAACTGCAACAATACTTCGACCGCGATGTTACCACGCCGCCGCGCCTCTGGCATTCGCGCCCCATCGCGCTCAACCTGTGGGGCGTCCTGCCCTCCTGGGTGCGCGAAGAAGTACGAGCGTAGATTAGTAGGGGCGGGGCTTGCCCCCGCCCTGGCCTCGTCACCGCCCCAACAATTCATACGTCACAACGCAATCGGGTGAGGTGTCGCGCAAATATCCCATCAGTTCCTCGCCCGCGCTCATCAATTCTTCGAGGGTGTAGGGTGCGAGGCTGTCCAGCACGAAGTAGGCGTTGCGTGTGGCGGGGGTAAGCGCGGTGCGGCGGCATTGTCGCCAGTTCCAGCGACGACAGGTGACGCCCGCGCTATCCGCGAAGACCACTTCGCCTGCTTCCGGGTAGGTGATAACCGCTTCTCCATTTTCCGTCGTATCAAACGGCTCCAACCCTGTAGCGAACGTCAAGACGAGATCGCTTTCCAGGCGGTCCAGATCTTCTCCGCCCACCGGCAGCACATGCGCGATGCTGACGGCATTGTACACATCGACAACATAGTTGATAGTTGGCAGGTCATTCCCTTTCAGCGTCCGGCTGAGCAAAGCTTCGACGGAACACAGAAATTTTTTGGGCTTTGCTCCAAAGCTTTCATAGACCGCGCGCCACGCGGCAATATGCGGGTGGCTGGCAGGTTTTGCGTCTCCAAAGGCCGCGCGCTGCCTGCTCTCAGCGTCACGCAGCACCTTCGTGCTGTACTCATCACCCGGCTTATTGGCTAAGCCATGCGCATAGACAACCAGCGCGGTATACTGCGGATATTTCTCAAAGATACGTGGGTCTGCTTTTAAGCGATAATGCATGAATGGTGTCATCCTTTTGGAAATTTTTCAGCCAGTCTTGTCATCCTGAGCGCAGCGAAGGATCTCCTGCTGGCCCGCGCAGAGATCCTTCGCTGCGCTCAGGATGACAGGGCATGACCGAGCTTGATTGGTAAGGTTCATTCCTCTCCTCCGTCATACCTCTCGTCAGGCAAGGGGGGCGGCAGAAGGGACCGCAAGAGATGTAGTGACGCCCACAAGGGGCGTCAGGAGTGACCTACCCCGGTATTAATGACCATCAGGTGCATTGCTATACTCAGCAGGCGCGAAAATTACCAGGACGCGCAGGTCTTCGCTGATGGAGTGGAAGCGGTGTTCGACGTGCGCTTTCACGTAGATGATCGAACCGGCCTGCACCGAGCGTTCCTCCGAGCCGCCCCGGAAGGCGGCGCGCCCGCTTATGACGTAGTATACCTCGTCCTCGGTATGCGGCTGTTGCATGTCGATGCTGCCTGCTGGCAGGGTGTAGAGACCCGCGCTGATGGATGGCATGCGCAAAAATTCGTGATAGATGTGTTGCGCGCGGTCTTGCTCGTCGATAAGCTGCGCCGTCTCGAAGATGTCCATATCCATGCTACGCACCTACAAACTTTCTACCGCGTTACGCATAGTGCCGATGCCTTCAATCTCTGTTTCCATGATGTCACCCGCTTTGAGAAATTCGGGCGGGTTGCGTGCGAAGCCGACACCGCTGGGCGTGCCGGTGGCGATGATATCGCCCGGCTCCAGCGTCATACCCTGGGAGAGGATGGCGATGATGCCGCGCACATCGAAGAGCATGTTGGCGGTGGTGTCTTCCTGTTTGGTGACGCCATTGACGCGCAGGGAGAGCTTCAACTTTTGCGGGTCGGGAATCTCGTCGGCGGTGACAATCCAGGGTCCCATCGGGCAATAGCCATCGATGCTTTTGCCTTTGAAGAATTGCGTATGACGGCTTTGAATGTCGCGCGCCGAAACGTCGTTCAGCACAGTATAGCCGAAAACGTGCGATAAGGCATCTTCCTCGCGGATGTTCTTGCCAACTTTGCCAATGATGACGGCCAGTTCGGCCTCCCAGTCGATCTGCGTAGAGACTGCCGGGTCGATTATCAGCGTGCCGTAGGGCTTATTGATGGTGGTGGGAGCCTTTGTAAAAAAGAGGGGCGCTTTCAGGAGCGTAGCCTGTCGCCTGCGCGCCTCGGCGGATTCCCTGGCGTGTTCTGCGTAGTTGAGACCGAGACACATGACGTTCTTGCGCGGGCGCGGAATGGGTGCCTCCAGTTGTACTCCGGCAAGCGCATAGGCCGCGCCAATTTCAGAGAAGGTCTTCACGTCGCGCAGGCGACGCCCGGCAGCTTTGCGCAAAATAGCCTGTAACACTGCCATCCCCTGCTCATACTGATCGAGCAGGTCCTGCATATGTTCATATGGATGCAAGTCGAGGGCGCGCGCGGCCAGGTCAACATCGACAATCTCGTCCTGCTGGACAAGCCCCAGACGAGCATGAGGAAGATCAGTCGTAGAAAAGCTGGCAAGTTTCATTCGTTCTCCTTATGTGTTTCGTCGCCGGTCATGCTGGCGGGTGGGGGCAAATCTGCTGGTTGGCCGGGATAGCGAGCCAGACCGGTTGCCGGTCCTAACTCTCCGGTGCGCACAGCCAGTTTGCGCGCCTTGCGTTCGAGCGCCAGGCTAATCAGATCGACCGCGCTGTCCAGGTCAAGCACGGCGGTATTGATTATCAGATCATAGAGTAGCGGGTCATCGACGCTGCGACCAAAGCGCGCCTGGATGTAGCGCGTGCGGTCGCGGTCCTTGCTCTGAATACGAGATTGCGCCGCCGCCTCGTCGAGTCCTTCGCGCCGCGCCACATAGGTAATGCGCTGCTGGAGAGGAGCGACGATACGCACATGCAGCACATCGCGTCTCCCCGCCAGCAATGCCTGCCCGGTTCTCCCCACAATCACGACGCGCCCGGTGTTGGCCGCCGTTTCCACGACCTTACGCAGCGCTTCGTTATAGATCATTTCCGCCTGATCCGGTGGCGTTACCGGCGCGGGAACCACAAGCGCGGCTGATTGCAGCGCGTTGAGGGCGCGCATGATAAAACCCTCGACACGCTCGTCCCGCACATCCGCCTCCTCCTCTGTAATGCCCAGAGCGTGAGCAACCCGCGCCACAATCTCGTGATCGATGAGTTGCCAGCCCAGACGCTGCGCCAGGTGCGCCGCCACCTCACCACCCCCGCTACCGTACTGACGCGAAATAGTGATGGCGCTCATCTCGGAAGCATTCTTTTGCATGGCGTTCTCCTTCTCAAACTTGCTCTTGCCTGACATAGAGACGCGCTGAAATAGCCTGTATGAACCGCGCCGAGCTAATTCACCAACTTATTCTATCACATGGCTTCTGTGCATACAGAAAGCTTGATTCAGGCCACAAGTAATGTTATATTGTTACTTAGTTATAAAGTTATCTTAGTACATATAAAATAGAAGAAAGACATCCTATGACCCATCTTGAAGAACACTCAAATAGAGAAGAGGACAACATTCCTGTTGAGCGCGTGCAGATTGGCGTAAGAATGGAAAAAAAAATGCTAAAGGTGCTGAAAGGGCTGGCTGAATACCATGATCTCTCCCTGGGCGACCTGCTGGAAGGAATTGTCTTGCACGCTTTTGAGAATAAGACACCGTTCAGTGAAGAGACACTGCAACGTATCGCGCAACTGAAGGAAGTTTATGGCATGAACTATGGCGCGAGCGCAAGCCACCGCTTCATCGAGCCAGCATGATGTAGCTGTCGCGCCCACAGCGTTTATCGAAAGACAGAGGGAACGTTCATGAATGACAGTATTCTCATTGGCAGGCAGGATAAGATCATCTCTATACCTGCCGGCATGTGGCGACAACACCTGGCGCAGGCACAACAACACGGCTCTGCGAGGTTAAGCTTTATGACGGAAGAGCATCATCGCGTCAGGAATTTCGTCGTAAGCGAGCTGCCGCGCAATGGCGGAAAACCTTTGAGGGTCGAAGATATAGCGAGCAGATTGCTACTGCCGCCTGTCAGGGTGGTTGAAATGCTCAAAGAGCTACAACAGCATTTGTTTTTCCTGGTATTGAACGAAGCTGGCGAAGTAAGCTGGGCTTTTCCGGTAACAACAGACAGGACTCCTCACCAATTACGCTTTAGCAGCGGCGAAAGCATATTCGCGGCTTGAGGGGATGATGCGATAGCGACGCCCTTCGTGCAAGGGCGCTTACGTAACGAGCAACTGGCGGTCAAGATCGAGAGCGAGTGCGCGCATTGCGGCCTGTCACTTCATCTCACAGTCAATAGCGAACTGGCGTGGAGTGTGCAAGAGTACGACGCCAGTCCTCTGGTCTTTGAACCCGATATTGACTGGAAACACCTCTCGGCCCCGAATATCATTGCCGACTACTGACAAAATTCTTTCTTCTTCTGGTCAGAAGAACATGCGCGAGAACACCGTCTCAACGGCTATCATGTCCCAGGTGTCTACCTGACGTTGAAGCAAAAAGCCTACTCCACCAGAATAGCTCAATCGGCGCTGTTCGGGTTTACGTTGTCATTCTGAGTGAAGCGAAGCATCTCGGCATCCGGCAGGAAATGCTTCGCTGCGCTCAGCATGACAGGCACCATTTTATAAGTAATAGTGCCTCCACCAGGTAAAGCTGGACAGGCTATTAACGCACTACAACGATCTTTCCATTGGCGCTATTGGCCTCCATCAAACGGTGGGCATCCGCGATCTGCTCAAAAGGGAACACCTTCGCCGGTTTGGCCTTATAGGTCCCGTCAGCCACGCGATCAACGATCTGCTGCATGGGAACATCGGAGTGCGGGAAATCCTTTGTGCCGAATAGCAGGCTGGCGAAAGCATTAAAATCAACGCCAAATGGCATATTTGCCAGCCAGTCGAACGCGACCGGACCGGCACTACCGAGAAAGCCCGCCACGCATACACGGCCACCTTTCCTCGCCATGCGCAGCGAATCTAGCAGCGTGCTATTGCCGATGAGGTCCAACACGCCATCAACACCATCTGGATACTCCTCTCTCACAGCTACACTGAGTTTGCCATTCTCAAGCAGGACGCGCGTAGCGCCCAGTTCTTTGAGCAACGCTACCTTGCTTTCGCTCCGCGTAGAAGTCAAAACAGTTACACCTTCATGCCTGGCAATATCGATGGCAGCCTGTCCAAGCGCTGATGTGCCGCCACGCACAAAGAGCGCCTGGCCGGGCTGCATACGCAAATTGGCAAAGAGGCAACTCCATGCCGTCGCATAGGATTCTGGTATGGCCGCGAGCGTTGCCCAGTCCAGGTCAGTCTGGAGCGCAAAGACATTGCGCAAAGGCACGCAGGTATATTCCGCGTAGCTTCCATTTCTCGTGCGGCCCATGCCTCCCGTTATCGTCGCTACCGTTTGTCCTTGTCGCAGCGTCCCACCGGGATCATCCGCCACCTGCCCCACACATTCGATGCCGCTCACCGGCGTGACTTCCCCGAAGAGACCTTTGCGCATATAAATTTCCGCGCGATTGATGCCAAAGGCTTTTACCCTAATCAAGACTTCGCCATCCTGTGGGACAGGCGTCGGGATGTCCTTGAGAACAAGTTGTTCGGGACCACCGTACTGGCTAATGACTATCGCTTGCATTGATAGCTCCTTCTGTCGTTTGTATTTACTTTATATGTTAGTAAAAACTAACTATGTAAGTATTATAGAAGATAAAAAGGACTTTTGTCAAGGGAACGCTGCACAAATCGCCGGCATTTGTGGCAAAAAATCCCTGGCCGGGTTCAGTTTCATCTCAGCATTTATACAGCCTTAATTCATGCTGGCAGCGTATGCTGTAGCTACAGGTTGAACGTGGTCAAATATGCGCTTTCCGTTTTTAGCCATGCGAGCTAGAATTGATCGAGCATGGAACAAAATATCATGAGTTGACCATTTCATACAAAAAGAAAGTGAGCGGTGATGTCCTATGCAGATTAAACTGACCAGTGTTTTTGTAGACGACCAGGATAAGGCTCTGAAGTTTTATACAGAGGTTCTGGGCTTTGTGAAAAAATTCGACTTTCCAGTCGGGCAGTTCAAATGGCTAACAGTGGTCTCACCCGAAGAGCCAGATGGCACCGAGTTACTACTTGAGCCAAATGACAACCCGGCTGCCAGTGCATTCCAGGAAGCCATTTTTAAGCAGGGGCTGCCCGCAACATCATTTGTCGTCGAAGACATTCAAAAAGAATACGAACGCATGAAAAATCTGGATGTGATGTTTAGTATGGAGCCAACAAAAACGGGACCGGCAACCGTCGCCGTTTTTGATGATACGTGTGGCAACCTCATACAGATTTATCAGGTCTGATCATTGCAAGCACGGCTGAGCGATAGAAGGCCACAGGGTCGTTGAGAAAGAATGGCAGATGACCAAAGACTTCCAGCGCGATCGTTCCCTGGATAAAGGCATAGAGTTCGAGGAACCGCTTAATTACAGGGAGTGCATACCTATTCTCATGACACCAGGTCATAAATTCGTCGTTGAAGGTAGCTTCAGCCAGTTCAGGTACACCTGATTGAGGATGCAACAGGTGTTCATCCCAGGCGCGTTGCAGCAGGTCTAAAAATACTTTAGTGGAGCGGCGTCCCAGTGGAAGCGTTTGTTCGACGGGAGCCACATAGCCAGGAATGGGGTTGCCCGCGATAAGGGCAAACTCGGTAGGATGCTCCACTGCCCATTGCCGGTAGGTGAGTACCGTCGAAAGCAGGCATGGAATCGCCTCTTGCGCAGCACATGACGCGCTTGCCTGTTCCAGCGCTTCGGCCTGGTGCGTATAGCTTTCTACCAGCAAATCCGTCACCAGGTCATCACGACTGCTGTAGTAATTGTACAGGGAAGGAGCGCTCATCCCCATCTCGGCGGCGATTCCTCGCAACGAAAGCGCGGCAGTACCCTGCTGCGCCATTTGTTGGCGGGCGATCTGCTTGATCTCCTGGCGCGTCTGCTGATGTCGTTTCTCGCGTCTGGTCAAAGCCATGGTGTTTCCTCTTCAATATGTATTGTAAGAAAATACTAACGGCGTTAGCATTTGCTGTCAAGCCCATATGCGACTTGCTGAATTTTAACGACCAGAACCGGTCTTGTCATTCCTCGCTCCACCTATCATCCACTGCTTCCCCTGTCATCCTGAGCGCAGCGAAGGATCTCTCACGAGGGACCGAGATCCTTCGCTGCGCTCAGGATGACAGGGCGAGACCGGCTTTGATTGGGAATAGTCATCAGGCGGCAGCATTCACGCATTGCATCTACCACAGCATGTAAGATACTATACAACTAGATATTTGTTTTCATGCCAGGATTGGAGACCAACTGTATGATCGTTCAGCCGCGTATGGCGTCCGCTGTTATGTTGTTGCGAGATTTGCCCGCCGGGCAGGGTATCGAAGTGTTCATGGTACGGCGGGTGATCCAGAGCGATTTTATGCCGAATGTGTATGTGTTCCCCGGCGGCTCCGTCTCTAAGGACGATTACGCTGCGGAACTGGCGGAGGGGGTGTCCGCGCCCGTTGTGGCTTCGCCGTCCGATCCCGAAGGGTATACGGTGGCGGGTCACGGGTTGAGAGCCGCCGCCATACGCGAGCTTTTCGAGGAGGCCGGCGTGCTGCTCGCCTATCGCAATGGCGAGATATTGCCCATTCCAGAGGAACAGGTGGCTCATTTTGAGAGCTATCGCCAGGCATTCCAGCAACGCCAGGGGTCGCTGGAAAAGATGGCACGCGCCGAAGGGCTGATGTTAGCGACCGACCGCCTGGGCTATTTCGCGCACTGGATCACGCCGGAGGGGATGCCCAAACGCTTCGATACCCACTTCTTCGTCACCACCGCTCCGGCTGAACAGCAGGCCGCGCACGACCGCCTTGAGACCAGCGAGGGCATCTGGATCGCGCCGTCCGAGGCGCTGGCGCGTTTTGAGCGCGACGAGTTCCCGCTGGTCTTCGCCACCATCTACCAGTTGCGCGAACTGGCCGCTTTCGGTAGCGTGAAGGCCGCGCTGAACCATTGCGCCATTCATCGCGTGCCAGTACGCATTCCTGTGCTGGTACAGGAAGATGGCAGGGCGCGCGTCTTCTTGCAAGAAGATGCGGGCAACACCTGGGAAGTACCCGAACATATGCGCAGGGGGTAGACATGCAAACAGCGTACACCATCATCCTGGCCCCCAATCCATCTCTCATGACGGGGCCAGGCACCAATACTATCGTGCTGGGAGGCGGAAACGAGGGTGCCATCGTTATCGACCCGGCGGTTGATGACGACGCTTACCTCGATACGCTTATCATGGAGGGCGAGAAATACGGCGCTATCCGGCGCATCCTCATCACGCACGGGCATCCCGATCACATCGGCGGAGCGGCAGCCCTGCGCGAACGCCTGCACGTTCCTATCTACGCCTATAGTCTCAAGGGCGTACCAGTGGCGGATGTCGAAATGGCCGATGGTGAGACGCTGCCAGCCGGTGTCGATACATTGAGAGCCATCCACACGCCGGGGCATCGCTTCGACCACCACTCCTATTACCTGGAGCAGCAGCATATCCTCTTCGCGGGCGACATGATCTCAGGCATCACCACCAACGTCATCGCGCCACCCGACGGCGACATGTTCGACTATATGAATTCGCTGCAACGCCTGCAAGAGGTAGATATTGCCGAGATTGTGCCGGGACATGGTCCCACTATTCCAAACGCGCAGGCCAAAATCGCCGAATACATCGCCCATCGCCTCCTGCGCGAACAACAGATTCTCCAAACGTTGGAGACCCTGCCGCGCGGCGTCACTATCCCTGAAATGGTGCCAGCCATCTACACCGACGTTGACCCAAAGCTGCACGCCATCGCCGCCTGGTCGGTAGAAGCAAACCTGCTCAAACTGGAGAAAGAGGGGCTGGTGGAACGTATTGGAGAGCATGGCTGGGCATTGGTCGAGCCAACAGCCTGATTATCTTCTAAACAGCAACCGCAATCCCAACAGCCCGGCCAGCCCCAAAAAGATCCATCCCGCGACCATCTGGTGGGCGTTGGTGAGCAGGATGCCGCCGCCCAGGGATGCGACGAATGTTAAAAAGCTGGTGAAGAGACCCATACCAGCACCGACGATGCCCACGGCTGCGCCGTTGCCGCGTCGTCCATGACCGTTGCCGTTGCGACGCAAGCGGCCTGCATGTATATTGGAATCGGTCTTGACTTCGATCTGGCCGCTATCGAGCTTGTTGATGACGCGCTCTAATTCAACGGGCAGTTTCAAGAGGATGCGGCCAGCTTCCAGCAACTGCTTCAGGATGTCCTGAATGGTCTGACTTACGCCTTCGGCGTCCAGGCCGAGAAATTTACGCGCGTAGGGTGTGGCTACATCGATGAAGTTGAAGTCCGGCGCGAGACCTGTCGAGACGCCTACCAGCGTACTGACGGCGCGGCCCGTGAAGGCGAATTGCGCGGGTATCTGGAATGGTTGGCCGTAGAGCAGGCGGCCAACATCATCGGCCACGTCGGGAATATCCAGACCGCGCGCTTCGCCCAGAGTCATGCCGTAGTATTGTTCGAGCATAAGCGCCATGCCGCGCTCGATGGCGGCCATGTTCGCGCCCTCACCAATGAAACCCAGGCGCGCCAGGGCCTCCACAAGGGCGCGCGAGTCGCGTGTCACGAAGCTCAGGAAGAGATCTTTCAACGCCTTTTTCATGGTTTTGGAGAGGGTGCCAACCATGCCAAAATCGACAAATTCGATAATTGGCCCTTCGCCGGGCGCGCCCTTTTTCACAAAGATATTGCCCGGATGCGGATCGGCATGGAAGAAACCGGCATCAAAGAACTGGTAGAAGTAGGTCTGTACCGTGCGTTTGGCGACTTCGAGACGATCAATACCCTCATGGTCAAGCGTGGCATAATCGTTGATCTTGATGCCCTCGATCCATTCCAACACCAGCACGCGGCGCGTGGTGTATTCGTCGTAGATGGCAGGAATGCGGATGGTCGGGTCGTCTTTGAACATTTCCTTGAAGCGCACAGCATTGGCACCTTCGCTCACATAATCGATTTCTTCGTAGACGGTGCGCTTAAATTCGCGGTAGACGCCCATCAAGTCGATGATTTCGCTGGTATTGACGAAGCAGTTAATTACCCAGATCACGAATTTCAGCGTGCTGAGATCGCTGCGCACCAGTTGCTCGATATTAGGCCGCTGCACCTTGACGGCCACCATTGCGCCATTTGATTTCAGCACAGCCTTATGCACCTGCCCCAATGAGGCGGCAGCCGTGGCCTTGCGCTCCAGAACGCTGAAGATTTCCTCGACGGGCTTACCCAGTTCAGATTCGATCACCGATAGGACATGGTTGAAAGACGCGGGCGGCACCTCGTCTTGCAGGGAGGCGATGGCAGCCAGCGCCTGCTCTGGCAGCAAGTCGGCGCGCGAGCTGAGGAACTGTCCCAGCTTAATCATCAGTACGCCGAGCTTGACGGCTGTATGGCGAAAAGCCACCAGCACTTCAACCAGCACCTCGATGTTGGGCTGCACATCATAATTGCCGCGCGCCCGCGCCCTCAGCACGCGGCGGCGTTCGCGGTAAATAACCCATATAGTCCACAGCAGTAATCTGGACACGCGAAGAAAACGGATGATCTGCGAAAATCTATTAATGCCCGGTTGTCTCGATTGTTGGCGACTCATGTAAATGTGAATACCTTTCCCATGCTCTTTACTAGCATAACATGTACGTTCCAGCCCATGCTGAGGTTCGATTCAGCATGAGTAGTACCAGAGAGCAGCCAACAAGACAGACGAGAATTAGTAGGGTATAATAGCATCGATACATAGGAGTAAAGCAATATAGTGCAACGAAACAGGCATTTTGAACGTCCTATATTCTAGGAGGAGAGGTTATGCTTGTCTCAGCGGCCAGGTGGCAAGGGCGGAGCATTTCATCAGATGTATTCACTGCATAAATTATTAATGGAGGTGTGCTTTGTCCGGCGTGCAAGTTGATAATTCTCCGGCAGTAGCAACACGCTTGCGCGATGTCTCCTCGTGGAAAGAAGAAGACCTTTCCGCGCTGACTTCGAGCGAGAAAAAACGCTATTATAGACGCAAATCAGCAGTTAAAGCCTATTTCACGACTGAAGAAGCCCTCGACCAGATTGCCTTGCGTTACCATCTTCCCACGAAGATGGTGGAAAAGCTGGCTAAGCGCTGCCTCATGCAGCATGAAGATAGCGCCCCCTGGGGCTTTCGCGCCCTCCTGCCAGGCGTACATGTCGTCGATCACACCACGCCCGCGCCAGATGCGACACACGCGGACGCGATAGCAGCAGAGGATGCGACACACGCGGACGCGATAGCAGCAGAGGATGC
>DASTKD010000564.1:0-13167 GCA_035716135.1 Ktedonobacteraceae bacterium | reverse complement strand
TTCGCCAATCATCTCCGGTGGGATGTCGGTCTTATCGATGATTTCCTGAATCCACTGGCGCACAGCGATGGTATTGGGGGTCAAGATCAAGGTGGCGCGTTGAATATCGGCCATCGTTGCCAGGCCCACAATGGTTTTGCCAGCGCCGCATGGCAAGACAATCACGCCGCTACCGCCGCTGGGCGCGCCACCGGCATAGAATGCGCCCGCCGCCGCGTACTGGTAGGCGCGTGGCTCGAAGGCCTTGCCACTGAGCGCTTCCTCGCGCAGTTGCAGGGGTAAGGGCGAACCGTCGGTATAGCCGGCCAGATCTTCGGCGGGAAAGCCGATATGAATCAACGCCTGCTTGATATGCCCGCGCCGCGATGCGTCTACCTGGATGGTGTGCCTGTCTAATTGCTGCAACAGGTAGGGCTGCGTGCGTTTGTGATGCATGATTTCCGCGATCAGCGCCACATCATCCGAGGTCAGCAATAGCAGATCGCCGTTGCGCACCAGCTTGACACGCCCGTAGCGGCTGATATATTCGCGGATTTCGACGACGATATTGGACGGAATATCGTATTTGCTATAGCGCGTCAGCAATTCCAGGATCATCGGCGCGTCCATGCCACCGGCGGCAGCATTCCACAGGGAAAGCGGTGAGAGTCGATAGGTATGGATGTGTTCAGGCGACTTTTCTAATTCCGCGAACTGGGCCAGCGCATCACGCGCCTCAGCGTGCAACGGATGATCGACTTCCAGCAATATGGTGCGATCACTCTGGACAATCAAGGGGTTATTTGGATTCATACTTCCCTACACTCCGGGCATTTCCGCCCATGCTTTGATATATTTCATGATGGTGGTCAGGGCGGCTTCTTCATAGTTGTGCATCAGGTGACGCGCCCCGACAATCACTTTAATACCCTTTGGGCCTTTCAGTTGCTCAACAAATGGCTCTAGCTTGAACAGAGGACAAATCTCATCAAATTCGCCCGTCACAAAGAGTTTCGGGCGTTCAAAAGCTTTGGGTAGTCCACCGATCACACGGTAAATGGGCAGGCTAATGGCTACGACGGTGCGAATACGCGGGTCATATGGCGCGTACAGGAGCGCGATATATGCGCCGAAGCCATGTCCCACAACGCAGACTTTTGTCGTATCTGCTCCGGGCTGCGCCAGCGCGAAATCGATAGCTCCTGCCAGGTCGAGCGGCTCCATGCGCCCATCGCTCGGTTGTCCCTGGCTTTTGCCGACGCCGCGAAAATTGAAACGCAGGGCGATCAAGCCCGCGTCCGCCAGACGCCGCGCGAGCAGGGCGGTCAGGGATTCGTGCATATCGCTGCTGGCGGGCTGAGGATGACACAAAATTACCACCGGAGCATGTTTCGCCCCGGCGGGCAAATGGGCTATGCCCTCGATACGCAGGGAGGGTTGCCCGCGACTGGCAAACATGACAGGTTGTTCAGTAGATGTTGGTGATAGTGACATACATGTCCACGCCTTTTGCTAGTGACCCGCTCATCTGGTGTAGTATCCATCTTATCGCAGTCCCGCCCGTGCGTCAACTACATGGTACGAGTACCGGCTCTGACGTGTAAAACATGAGATTTCGGTAAAACTTCTGCAATTTATGACATTTTCTTACACATACCCCTTTGCATATGCGCGTAAGGATGTTATACTGAGTAGTGGAAATGTAAAACTTACGCATAAATGCGTAGGATGGTTTGTTCTATTTGTGTCTATTTGTGTGAGAGTGGCGTCTCTGTTATTATTTCGTTGGCTCTCACCCTCATATGACTAACAGGTTTTTGCCTGTACGGGATTCTTCGGGGGAAGGGTTTCGCCAGGCTCCTTGCTGATCGTGCGTTTGGACGGGGGGAGGAGTGGAGTGGGGCAATGCGGCAATCACAATTCCCGCACCACCACAGCGAGCAATCGCCGGGATTTGGTTGGTTAGAAAGAGCAAGTCAAAAACTTCTTTCTGCCGTATATTTGTTGTAGTCGCAAACATTGTAGGGTTGATGGCTCATTGAAGCGAAAGTATTTCTATGGGGATGGGCGGGTCTTCCCTACAACCAGGAAGCAGGAGAATTTATGACCAACATTTTAGTCGTCGAGGACGAGCGAGTAATTGCAAAATTACTGAAGGAAACGTTACAGATTGAAGGGTATCAGGTTGTTACTGTCCTTAACGGCGAAGATGCTGTACAATATGCGCTACGAGAAACACCGCACTTGATTATCCTCGATCTCATGCTCCCCGGTATTGATGGGTACGAAGTATCCCGCCGCTTACGCAGTCACCCCAAGACCATGCATATTCCCATCATCGCCCTGAGCGGCTTTGGCGATCTTACCGACAAAGTTCGCGCCTTTGAGATAGGAGTCGATGATTTTATCACCAAACCATTTCAACTCGATGAACTGCTGGCGCGTATCGGCACGCAGATTCGCCGCGTCCAACAAAGCTGTCTTTCTCCCCTGATTGGTCTCCCCGGTGGTGTGCAAGTGGAATTAGCCATCAAACAAAAGCTTAACACTGCAGAACCCTGGAGCATACTCTATCTTGATCTGGATAATTTCAAAGCGTTCAATGATGTCTACGGGTTTTTGACGGGTAATGATATTATTCGCCTGGTTGGCAGCATCTGCCAGCGTGTCGTGCGCGAATATGGCAATCCCGATGATTTCGTCGGGCATATCGGGGGCGATGATTTTGTGGTAGTGACGACTCCTGATCGCTGTAGCCATTTGTGTAATCAGATGAGCGAAGCTTATAAAGTGGAAAGTGCGGTCTTTTACCGTGTTGAAGACCTGAGACGTGGCTTTATCAGCGGGGTAGATCGCAAGGGGCGTCCCTATCAATTCCCCCTGGTTGCTCTCTCCATCGGCGTCGTCAATAATCATGTGCGTCGCCCTCAAAGCATCCAGGAAGTAAGTTCTCTGGCCGCCGAAGCCAAGTCCTTCGCCAAACAATCGAGCAGCAATGTCTACCATACTTCTCCCCGTCGCACTCTGATTAACCAGGAAAGCGCTTATGCTCCATTTCTCAACAACTCTCCTATTTTACCGTCAGCACTGGCGCAATTCACAACGGACAACGCCCATCGTTATCCCGATTTATTAGCCGCCGTTGAATCAAAGGCAGAATACGAGCAAAGAGTGCATTAGAGGAGCTATCATTACGAGCCAGAACGACATACGCCCGGAATATATCTTGAGCGAGGAAGCAGATGAGGCGCGCCGCGCCGCCGAAAAAGAGAATGCGCGGCGCATCATGCGCGAAAGTGGCCTGGCGGAGATGCTTAAAAAGCTCAACACCAACGCTTTGAAGGGGCGCGCCACCTTTCACGAATACGACACGATGGTGCTTATGCGCTGGGGAACAAGCTATACGCGCCGTCACCTCTGGATCGAAATCAAAGGCAATACCATTCGCTTCCGCCTCTCGCCCCATCGCCAGTGCAGCGCGCCCGTCCCATTGTGCGACGGCGAATATCATACCTTCACCGCCGAGATGTGGGCCAACCACGCCCTGCTGCTCAACGAACTGAACAAATATTACGCGAAACCAGTGGCCGAATCGTCCTCTGATTAGGCCCCTGACCCCGGCTTACGCAGGTAGATTTTTTGAAACGCTGCGCTAACTGTCATCCTGAGCGCAGCGAAGGATCTGCGCGCTAGCCGACAGGAGATCCTTCGCTGCGCTCAGGATGACAGTTGGTGGAGTGTGAGTTGCTATAGTTGGGGTTCGAGCATAATGATACGTTCCATCCCCACCTGGTTGAGGAATCCCCGAAAGGCTTTGTATTGCTGGTCGCTGTAAAAATCTTTTTGCTGCGTCTCGCCCGGCCAGCTCAACAGGTTGAGGAAGGTAGAACGGCGCATGTTTTCCTGTTCAGAGACCATGCCATTGAGGCCATAGGGCGCGGTATCTACACTTCTGCCGCGTGTAAGGAAAGCGAAGGCCAACGTTGGCTGCGTAGCCTGGCGCTGCAAGCTCTCGATCCAGGCGCGTTGCACACGCTCGGTCTGATCCGGTTGCACGGTTGCCAGGTGCGCTGCTGCGATGGTTGGCTGCGCGGAGGGACGACTATATCCCCACAGGTAATGCATCTGCCACTGCTCAGGCGCGGCAGTGAGCAGTTCGCTACTGGCATTAAGCAGGAGGTCGCGCGGATTCTGGCGTTCCTGCTCCTGCGCCTTCTGCCAGAACTCCTCATCTTCCCACGAGGTGAGAATAAAATAACAGGCATCGCTCTCCCTGCCTGCATACAAACGCGCGTTCATCATGCCCGGCACGTTCTTCATAGTATCCACCACGAGGCGCACCCGTGCCAGCGCCTCCTCGTTCGCTCCCCTGTTGGTATGTGCCAGTGTCGCAACCAGTAATTCCATACCTCGTAATCACCTGCCGTCATTTTTTTGTTCGGAGCGTAGCATGACATAGCGAGGTGCGGTTGTCAATGACTTGATCTTTTGTCTTACAAGATGTGTGCATACCGTTTAGTTCACCAACGGAGAAAGCATGTGAGCAAATTGCTGAACTAAGGCTTGCAGGCTCTCAATCGCCCCATCGCGCTCACCCGACGGCGGTAGTATGCATGTCATTAGCATCACGAAGCCGTGAGCGGCTTCTTTCAGTGCTTTCAACTCCTGGACAGAAAAAAGGAACGGTCCTTCGCCTTTTGCCAGCAGATGCACCAGTTGGAGATATACGAGATAACCATTGAGGGCATTTGTCAGCGCCTTTAGATCAGCACTGTTGATGGGCAGAAGGGGAATGCTGCCCGACCCGTCTACTGTTCTTTCCATTCCATCTTCTCCGCTTGCCTGATTATGCCTTTGTGCGTGGCATTTGTCTCTTCAGTAGCAGTTCGCGTGAGCAGAGGAGCGATGTAGGGAATGCCTGTCATGCGTACTAATGCCTGTCGTACCAGCGCTTCATCCTGACGGTGAACCGGCTGCCCCTGCCTGATCCGCCATACCGTCAGATAGCGCACGCCCGACCTGAGAGCCACGTCCAATGGCTCAATCTGATAGGTTGCCAGATAGCGACGAAACGCCACGGCGCTGGGAGGGAGCGTATCTTGCTCTGAGATAGCGTGTTGAAAGTACATCCAATCCATCCTTTCTTTCCCGTTACTTGCCTACTTTTTTATGAGTATACGTAATCGTCTTACGAGATTCCTGATGACGGCACTGAACTATCAGTGAAACAGTACCGTCACAAGAACCATACGCAGTGTAATCACTTTTTACATGAAATGCGACATCATTACTGAATGAATCATGCATCGTTTTGCATCCTCTGTGTCTCTCCCTCTGATTTTCTCACGGCTGCGACGTTTTCCTGTCGTTTTCCTTGCACATCATGTTGGCATCATTCTTACGTCGTTTTTACATCACTTCCCCTGTTTCTCTCGACAGACCCTGAATGCTATGCTATGCTGTACTCAGGAAGTGTGCCATAAAGACGTGTGTCGGCAGATAAAAATGCGAGGATAAGCGCATGGCGAAATGGGAGCAATTGATTGCGGCACGCGAGTGCAAGCATTTCTCACAATTAGAGGCGGCGGAGCGCGTCAATGTTGGAATTGTGACGTACCAGCGCTGGGAGTCAGGCAAGTCCAAACCGCAACCGCAGCATATGCGTCAACTGTATGAGGTGTTTGGTTCACTGCTTGATCTTCATAATGTGATGCGCTCGCATGAGCCCATTTCAGATCCTTCTCACACGCCCCCATTAGAGGAAATGTCCTCCGTCGTATCAGCAGGAGAGATTGACGAAGCTCAGGCATTCATCGCAACGCACATGACAACACACCTCTGGTCCCTTGTCTTCCTGGAACATCCTACCCACGATTATAAACGAGACGTTATCAGGCAAGCCATCGAGGAATTTGACACCATGAACACCAACAACAAAAACTATCAGATGACCCGGCGAGAAGCATTGTGTTCGCTGGCAACATTGCCTTTGATTACATTCGGCCTCACCACGTCAGAAAAGGCATTACAACCCGCTCAATATGGAAGTATCCTGGCGCAATGTACAGCGAGCCTTGAGGCTTGTTGGCAGTTGTATCAAGATGGTGATGCCAGCGATACTTCTCTGGCGTTCAAGAGTGTCTCCAAGTATTTGCCTGTGCTACAGTCGATTATGAGAGACTCATCACAATATCGAAAAGAGGCGACTGATCTGGCAGCACGCTATGCCTTGCTCAAAACACTGCTCGGGTGGATTTGTGTGAATCCGACAGAAACGCTACAGTATGCAAAAAATGCCGTCGCGCTTTGTAAGGAGACGGGCGACATCTCTTTGCAGCTGAGCGCCTACAGCAAACTGGCGTGGGGATATTTTTACGACAAGCAATATTCTTCTGCCCTGAAAACAGCGCAGAAAGCAGAAGGGCTTTTTCGGCAACATTCCCAAATGTCGGATACTCAGCCGTTCCATCCCGTCGTACAAAGCGGAATATATAGTGCCTTAGCTCTTATGCTGGCAAAAAATGGGAGAACGCCAGACATGGCACTAGGGAAAGCTACTGAGGTTGATCCAGGAGATAAGCCGTATGCACTTATGACCTCTAAACGATCAACCCTGTTACTGGAAGCGGGCTGGACTTACTGCTATTACGGTGATCAGACGAAGACGATAGAGACATTGCAACAACGTATTGATCCCGAAACACTTTCTCCTAAAATGCCGCAAAGCGCTATGGGACGAGTGGAAACCATTAACATCATGGCGCTTTCTTCTCTCAAAACAAAGGAGAGAGACATAGAACGAACTATACACTTCTGGGTTGCTGGCATAGAAGGAGCCAAAACCTTGCAGAATCAACAGAGGTTTAACGAGGCTCTGACAACCTACGAATTTATGGAGGTGGTGTGGCCCGGTGATGTCCGCATTAAAGCCCTTCGAGATTACATTGTCCACTGGGAATAAAAGAAGAGCGATTTTAGCACAAAGGCATTTTGTGAGTGAGAAAGGGGTTGGTGTTTGATCGAAATCGAGCTGAAATGCGAGTTGTCACCTCAATTACTGGACAAAGTGCGCGAGAAAACTTGGGGGATGAAGTTCAACGGAACTGTGCATAACCAGGATATTTATTATGATACGTCAACATGGGATTTACTACGTCAAGCGTTTTTTGTGAGAGTAAGAAACAATCGTAAAGTTGAATTCAAATTTAGTGAAGATATTACGCAAGAACATGGGCAAGTACATGAACGTGTTTTTTCTCTAGAGGCGTACCCTATCCAGACAGATAAGATAAATACTCTTTTCACCTCCTTTTTACCAACATGGGTTCCTGCGGTATCCTTTGAGGAAGCAGTAAAAAAGAACGGTCTGCTTGAGCTTGTGACTATTGATAATACCCGTGAGGCATATGCCAGCGAGGATATAACCCTGAGCATCGATCATGTTAAAGGGCTGGGAAGCTTTTTAGAAGTAGAGACACACTGTGAGGAGGGTGCTGATACCAGCCAGGCGCAAGCCCGGTTACAAGCATTTGTCTCCAATTTGGATGTGCAACATATCAAAGTTGGATATGTTGAATTGTGGCTTTACAAATATAATCCAGCAGCGTACCGAGCCGGAAGATACCATTTAACAGGATAAGTGGGGAATCCTATGCGACTGGAAGAATATTTTGATTTCTTATCTGAAGACGATATACGGCTTAAAGGCACCAGAGTTGGCATAGAAACTGTCCTGTATGATTATATTCATCGTCAACGTTCCCCTGAGGTCATTGCCCAGACATACCCCTCATTAACGCTGGAACAGGTCTATGCAACAATTCTTTATTATCTACAAAATAAAGAAGCGATCTCAAAGTACCTCGCAGACTGGTTAGAGTGGGGAAGAGAGATGCGCAAGCAACAAAACATGAATCCCTCCCCTGAAAGCCAGAGGCTTAGAAAGATCAAAGAAGAGAGGCGGTCTTACAAAGGAAAGATATAATCCTTTTGTCACCGCACATACGGCATCACTTCCGTTGCAAACCGCTCGATTTGCTCCATCCTGTCGGGCCAGCGCGGGGACATAAATTGGAGGGCGATATGTTCGACGCCGATAGCGCGGTACGTACTGAGGGCTTCCACCAGTTGGTCGGGGTTGCCGCGCAGGTGGCGGTCGTCCTGGGGTACGGGCTGTGGGGTTAGCTCGATGGGGCGGCAGCAGGTCAGTTTGATGGATTGTGGGTCGCGTCCGGCCTGCTCGGCCAGGCGCAGCACGTTGTCGAAACCGGCGCGTAGTTGGGCAGGGGTGATCTCCACGTAGTAGGGGAACCAGGCATCGCCATATTTCGCGGTGCGCTTCTGGGACGCGCTGCCCTCGCCGCCGATCCAGATGGGGATGCGCGGCTGCTGTAGAGGTTTGGGATAGAAGGCCAGGTCGCGCAGGTGGTAATACTGGCCCTCGTAAGTGATGTGTTCTTGCGACCAGAGACGCTCTACTATTTCCAACTGCTCGTCGGTGATGCGACCGCGCTCCTTGAATGGCACGTTCAGGGCGGCGAACTCCTCCTCCATCCAGCCTACGCCGACGCCCATTATCAGGCGACCGCGCGAGAGCTGTTCGATGGATGCGGCTACGCGCGTCCAGTACAGGGGGTGACGGTAGGGCAGCACCAGCACGCTGATGCCGAGCGTGATCTTCTCGGTGCAGCCAGCCAGAAAGGCCAGGCAGGTGAACGAGTCCAGGAAAGGCCGGTCGGGAGGGACGATGAACTCGTGATTTTCGCTATAGGGATACGATGTCTCGATCTTCCAGGGCGTCACCACACGGTCAGCCGACCAGATGGCATCGAACCCCTGCTTTTCCGCGCTCTGTGCCGCCGTTATAAGCGTATCAGGGCCGGTAGCGCGGCCTGAAATCGGCAGAAATACGCCAAGTTTCATCGTTTCCCTCCCTGCGTCGAGCAGCGTTACCCGACAATTTGCAGGCTGCCGTCATCCTGCACGCTCAGAATGACCGGCGCTACCTGCGTGCTTGTTACCATAATACCCCCAAATTCCTGCAAGCGAATAGGGCTACTGACTCCGACAAAGCGTTCCTGGCTGATAATCTGTACCAGCGCATCTCTGGTAGGCAGCGTGCTAACCGCTGGAGTTCCGTTCTTTCCTGTAGCCGGAGTGAGCGCGTGTGCCACGATTTCGACGCCATCGGCGAAGAGCAGGCCACCTTGATCGAGGATACCCGCGCCGCTGCAATGGGTGCCGGGCGCGGCGAACGATGTACAGAAGCTGGCATAGAACTGTTTGGGCCAGTCGTTATTATCGGGTGGGCGCACGGCGGAAATGAGCGAAACATAGATGCGTGGCAGCGTTAATTGCTGCTGCCTGGCCCATTGCACCAGTTCTTGCAGCGCGGTGGGATGCACAAATTCGCCGCCAATCATCAAGATGGGCTGTTGCGTGGGAGGCAACTGCGCGATGTCTTGCGCCAATGTAATCACATCGTTGGTAAGTAGTGGCGCAAAGATTAAATCCGGGCGCGGCTTTGCCAACAAAGCATCTTTGAGACCTGCCAGCAAATCTTCCGGTGAAGTCTGCGGGCGTCCGCTGGTATCGAGCAGCCCGCTTGCTACTGCCGTCTCACGCGCTACAATCTGCGCGCCCCGCTGCTTTGTGAAGTTGGCGGAGAAGCCATCGGCGGACCCGACAGATGATGGGTTGCCGGGATCATAGAAAATGGCGGCGCGATGCACACGCAACTGGCGGTAAGCATAGTTCGCCGCCAGCCAGCTCTGGTCGGCATCGTCTGGCGAGAAGCGCACAAAGGCGAAGCCGGGCGCGCAGTGGCGATAGAGTGATGTTTGCTCCAGCAGATTGATGATGAATAATCCCGTTGCGGTTGGCGCGATCAACGGCACCCCGGCGTTACACAGCGCGGGCAAGATCAACTGCACGAGGCTGCTGGGCGCGAGTCCCAGCACGCCCAGCAGGGGCAGCGGGCCGCTGGCGAGCAGGCCGAATTGGTGCAGGTCGGGTGATGTAGCCAGCGTTGCGATAGTGTGCGCGATTTGCAACGCGCCTTGCGCGACGCCCGTTGTATTCGCCAGGATGAGATAGAGCAATGGTGTACCCGGCGTTTGCATGGCGGTATTGTTGTATTGCTGCTGCGCGATATACGCGCCGATGAGTTCCTGCGTATAGGCAGCATAAAGGATGTGACGGTCGGTGCCACCCTGCGGACTGGCGACGCCAGGGCCACTGTCAAAAGCCACCACGAGCGCACCGTAGGGATGGCCGGACTGGCGCACCTGTAAATCCTCGCTATAGATGGCGGCTTCCGCGCCATTGCAGCCCGTCGTATCGGTGCTGACTACGCTGGTAGCCGTTGCCAGCAGGCTGCCAGCCTTTGTAAGATTCTTCGCCGAGAGCGCCTGGGCTGCCGCTCGCTTATCCTGATAGCCATCTGCGTTGCAGGCGTCGAATACTTTCAGGCCGTCGCTTAAACCAATGCCGTCGGGTGTAGGGATAATGACTTTGTGAACGGGAGGATGATAATAACGCGCGTCGTCCCAACGAACCGCGAAGAAAACGCTGAACGTGGAGACGAGAAGCAAGAGTATCAACGTGCCGTAGGCAAGTGCCATAGGCGACATAGGTACCTGACCGCCCCGGAAAAAGCCGGTCAGTTCCCAGCCGATGGCGCTAAAGGGGTCGCGCACCTTGCGCCTCCGGTATTTACGGCTGGCTTTAGCCTCCTCGCGGAAAATCTCGAGCAGGACGAGGCAGCCTGACTCACACGTCACCAGGTGTTCCTGCACTTGCGGGTAAAGTATGGCGACATTCTGGCCGCTATCCATGGCCTCTGCGTATTCCTGTAGCCTCTGACGGCACTGGGCGCAATTGAGCAGTCCATCGATAACGGCAGGGAGAGTCGATGGCGCGGGTGTTGTCTTCGCTGGTGTTGCCGGGGCAGCATCTGGCACAACTGGTTTGGAAGTCGCGGCACTCGGCTCTGCGGCTTTGGGCGCAGCAACGGGCGTGTTCGCTTCCACGCGAGGCGTTGATGGTATCGGCGTCGCAAATTCTGGAGACGGCGGCGCAGCGACTTCTACTGGAAGAGGTGTGTATATCTCTAATGTTGTATCAGGCCCTGATGCGCGGCGCGACCGTTTTTTCTTGCGCGGTGGACTGATAACGGGGGGAGAAGAAAGACAGCGCGCGCAGGTGACTAAATGGTGTTGTGCCGCCTCTACAGCTTCTTCGGGTACGGCGTCGGGGTCCATGTCGCGTTCGACTAGCACGGAAACAGCGAACGCGCACGCTGGCGGCAAGTGTTGGTCGATTGCCATCAGCATCCTCCATTATTACGAAGTTTATTCACGGGCGAAGGAGCGCAAGGCATAGGTGATCTGTTCTTCGAGCGTCATTGGTCGATCCTGTGGAATCTTTGCCAGAGCTGCCTGCGCGGCGGCAGCCGAGTATCCCAGACCCATCAGGGCTTCGAGTACCTCGGTCTGTAGTCTGCCGGATGGCGTATCTGCTGCCGCGCCCCCTGTAGCAGCCAGCGCCGGAAGCTTCCCCTTCAGCTCGAACACTAACTTGCCTGCAAGCTTTTTGCCAACACCGGGAGCCAGTGATAAGCGTGTAACATCTTCGTCCGCGATGGCCCGGTAGAACGTGCTGGCGTCCATCGTGGAGAGCAGGGCTAAAGCAATCTTTGGCCCGACCCCGCTAATCGTTATCAACTGCTCAAAGGCGTCCCGTTCCTCCGCGCTGGTAAAGCCGAAAAGGGCCATACCATCCTCGCGCACCTGAAAATGTGTATGGAGTGTGACCTCCGCGCCCACTTCGCCCAGGCGACCCAGGGTTGAAGAAGGGGTAAAAATGCGCAGGCTGAATCCGCCAACGCGAATGACCGCGTGATCCGCTCGCCGCGCCTCCAGTACGCCATGAATGCTGGCAATCATGATTGTGCCTTCCCTCTGCTATAGATTACCATTAAGCATGAAATTACGCATCAATTATAGGAGATTTGGATAAAGTACCTTGATGGCTTTTAGCTACTATACCATAGCAGGCCAATAGTACCTGCTCTCAACCTGAGTTATCCACAAAAACAGGCAAAGAAGCGGTTTGTTGAAATAGACAAACCCTGGATTGAGGGGAACTATTAAGGAGAATGTAGAATTCATGCGAATGTCCTTTGTAAACCGTCAAATAGCTTTCACTATGCTCGGCGGACTGCTACTCCTGTTCATGTTGGCGGCGTGCGGCAGCAATATATCTGCTAGTAGCCCGTCTTCATCCGCGACATCGATACCAACCGCGACCGCCACGCACGCAGCCGTTGCGCCGACCAGTACAACGAATGCGCAAGAGGCAGCGCTGATCCCGATGATGACACTTGTCGGCCAGCCCACAGCGAAAATAGTTTCGGGACACCACACCTTTGCGGTGGACGGGCAGATCAAAAACGGCGACACGAAGCAGCACGATATTTACGTCCAGGCAACCCTGCTGGACGCTTCGGGAGCCATAGTCGGTTCAACCGCTTTTTTCAATGTTGACAATGTGCCGGGCGGTGGGACCGCAACCTTCACCATTCAAGGCTTAACCATGCAACCAACCTGGAACACCATTCAGGTAAAAGTCGTCGGTGTGGGCGAGAACATCGGCACATCGGGCGGCGATTAAAGGCTACCGTCTTGTACCCCCTCTTCATTTGACGTGTTACCCTGTGCGCACTATGCTACTATATGATTGATGCGATAAAGAAAGAGGGCATACAAATTGGACGATACTCAGGCGCGGCCAGGGGAGAGAACTTCGCCTGTGGCGTGGAAAACATGGCTGAAGACGGCGCGGCCTTTTTCGTTGACGGCTTCCGTCAGTCCGGTGCTGGTTGGCACAGCGGTAGCGGCTTATGATGGCACATTTAATGCCGTGCGCTTTCTGGTCGCGTTGTTCGCGGGTCTGTTTCTACAGATCGGCGCGAATTTTTTCAACGAGTACTATGATTACCGCTACGGGCTGGATAGCCTTGAATCGCTGGGTTCCACTACAGTCATTTTTCGCCACGAGATGACGGCGGCTCAGGTGCTGGCGGGCGGCATTGGCAGCTTTGCGATTGCCTCTCTCTCAGGAGTGGCGCTGATCTTTTTGAGCGGCCCCGCCGTCATACTGTTTGGGCTGGCCGGTATGGGTATCGCG